>JAPHUJ010000073.1 GCA_026193735.1 Sulfurovum sp. | reverse complement strand
GATCCACTTCTTGCTGTTGCAAGAGGGACAGGTATAGCGCTAGATGAAATAGCCCTTCTCCAACAATTGGCATATGAAGACTAGACTCGTCATCATAGTCATACTGTTACTCATTTTAACAGTATTGCTTTCACGAAATGATGAGCGTATCTCCGATACGCTTCTGAGTATAGTCAACCCAATCAAACAAAAATATAAAAATTTTACACAAAATTTAGAAGATAAAAGCCATAGCTATATTTTTCAAAAAGAGTCTATTGAAAAACTGAGTTTAGAAAATCGTATCTTGCGTAAACGTCTTCTTGAACAGATCCATTATATTGAACAGGTGAAAAATATTTATGAAGTACTTCCAGAATTAAGTCATATGCCTGTACAGAATATCTCTATTGCTGAGACAATATCTTATGTACAACTTAACAGTTTTTCTCAAATTATACTCACAAAACCTAAGGGGCTTAAAGAAGATAAACTTTATGGTCTCATACAAGGCAGTGTTGTTGCAGGAACTGCCAAAGTCCACAATAATCAACTCTATGGATATCTCACATCGGATGAAAAGTGCCGTTTTTCTGTTTTTATAGGAGAAACTAAAGCACCAGGTATTGCTATGGGTAGAGAAAAAAATGAAATGATCATTAAATTTATACCAAAATGGCATAAAATCAAAGTTGATGACACCGTAGTTACATCTGGTTTAGATTCTATCTTCTTCCCAGATGTCCCGGTAGGTCTCGTTACAAAAATAGAAGTGCAAAGTGCTTATACTGTTGCACATATTAAAACTTATAGTGATATTTTTCATCCAAAAACCTTTTTTCTTATTAATGATGCAACAGCAACACTTGCAGAAGACTTTGACTCGAACACTACAAGTTTAGCAACAAGATACAGTACACCAAATACCAATGTAGAACAAGTTCCTTCTATTGTACCACTTCCAGATACCAATGTGAGTACACCTATCGTCACTAGTATCCCAAGCCGTATCGATCAGACACAAGAAGATATTATTGAGCCACAGGCACCTGCTGAAATCATAGAAGCGCCCAAGAAAGAGGACAAGAGAAAGCCTAAAACAGATTCAAGCAGTTTAGACCTCTTTTAAAACCTAAACTTGCCCTTTTTTAAGGGCTTTTTGTGCCTCCATCATGTATAATACTATACTAAAAATTAAGGGTATTTCTTCATGCCAAAACGCAATGACATCAAAACTATTTTACTAATCGGTTCAGGCCCTATCGTTATTGGACAAGCCTGTGAATTTGACTATTCTGGAACGCAAGCGGCTAAAACACTTAAAGAGTTAGGCTATAGAGTTGTACTGATCAATTCTAACCCTGCTACGATCATGACAGACCCTGAGTTTGCAGATCGTACATACATAGAGCCTATCACGGAAGAGATAATCGCTAAGATCATCAAAAAAGAAAATGTTGATGCTGTCTTACCTACCATGGGTGGACAAACAGCACTGAATGTTGCTACAACAATGTACGAAAAAGGTATGCTTGAAGGTATAGAGTTTCTTGGTGCAACGCCTGCAGCGATAAAAAAAGGTGAAGATAGACAGATCTTTAAAGAAGCCATGATCAAAATTGGTATGGATCTTCCCATCTCCCAATACGCGTACAATATGGATGAAGCACTTGACGCGGCAAAGAATATTGGTTTTCCACTCATTATCCGTGCATCATATACCATGGCTGGTGGCGGTTCAGGTGTGGCGTACAACATGGATGAATATAAAGAGATCGTAAAAGGCGGGCTTGAAGCCAGTCCTATCTCAGAGATCCTCATTGAAGAGTCTCTGCTTGGATGGAAAGAATATGAGATGGAAGTGATCCGTGATAAAGAGGATAACTGTATCATTGTGTGTTCTATCGAAAACTTTGACCCTATGGGTGTGCATACAGGAGATTCTATCACGATCGCCCCTGCTTTGACACTTACAGACAAAGAATACCAAAACATGAGAGATGCCTCCTTCAAGATCTTACGTGAAGTAGGAGTAGATACTGGTGGATCAAATGTACAGTTCTCTATTAATCCGGATACAGGACGTATGATCGTTATCGAAATGAACCCAAGAGTAAGTCGTTCTTCTGCACTTGCTTCAAAAGCGACTGGTTATCCTATCGCTAAAGTAGCAACACTGCTTGCAGTTGGCTTTACGCTTGATGAGATTACTAACGACATCACAGGAACACCAGCGAGTTTCGAACCTGTTATCGACTATATCGTAACAAAAATTCCAAGATTTACTTTTGAGAAGTTCCCGCTTGCAAACTCTACACTCACAACTGCGATGAAATCCGTAGGTGAAGTCATGAGTATGGGTCGTACGTTTAAAGAGTCTTTCCAAAAAGCACTCTGTTCCTTGGAAACAGGGCTTATAGGTTTTAACCCTATCAAATGTGATGGTGAAGAGCTTGTAAGAGAGATACGTCGTTCAAATGAAAACCGTATGCTGTATGTCTTTGAAGGACTCAGACGTGGTATGACAGTCGATGCCATATTTGATCTTTGTAAAATAGACAGATGGTTCCTGTATCAGCTTGAAGAGCTTGCCCTTCGTGAAAAAGAGATGGACATTGCCCTACTCTCTGACGCTACACGTCTTAGAGAAGTAAAAAGTGAAGGTTTTTCAGACGCTATGATCGCAGAAGTCATTAACAAAAAAGAAGGTCTCAACCTTACAGAAAATGATATTTATAATGCCAGAGAAAAAGCTGGTATAAAACTTGAGTACAATGAAGTAGATACCTGTGCCGCAGAATTTAAAGCACTCACACCGTACCTCTACTCTACGACTAACATCACTAAACTTCCACAAGAACCTCTAGCTGAGTCTAAAGAAAAAAAGGTACTTGTTATTGGTGGTGGGCCTAACCGTATTGGTCAGGGCATCGAGTTTGACTACTGTTGTGTACATGCTGCTTTTGCATTAAAAGACATGGGTGTAAAGTCCATCATGTATAACTGTAACCCTGAAACTGTTTCTACCGATTATGACACTTCCGATATTCTT
>JAPHUJ010000357.1 GCA_026193735.1 Sulfurovum sp. | reverse complement strand
GGACCTGATGGTGCAGGAAAAACAACGCTTATTAGGCTTATGACCGGTTTATTGGTTCAAGATGGCGGAGCCCTTAATGTTTTGAGTTATGATATGCCGAAAAACACTTATGAGGTACAGTCTCTTATCGGGTATATGCCACAAAAGTTTGGCTTGTATGAAGATTTGAGTGTAGAAGAAAATCTTAACTTGTATGCAAATTTGCAATCAATCGATAAAAATACACAACAAAATAGAATAGATGAACTTTTACACTTTACTTCCCTTTTTGATTTTAAATCTTTTTTAGCTTCTCAGTTGTCCGGTGGGATGAAGCAAAAGTTGGGATTGGCATGTGCTTTGATAAAAAAACCGAAACTTTTGCTTCTTGATGAGCCTGGAGTGGGAGTTGATCCCATCTCCAGAAGAGAGCTTTGGCGTATGGTTCAAGAGCTTATAAAAGATGATGTGGGAGTAGTTTGGAGTACTGCTTATCTGGATGAAGCATCACGTTTTGATGATGTGATCTTGTTAAACGATGGTAAGATCCTTTTTCAGGGAAACCCCAAACAATTAACGGACACCATGGTTGGAAAAGTATTTAAAATAGTAGGAGATATACAAGATAAAAGAAAAACACTTAAACTGGCTTTACTGCACGAGAGTGTAAAAGATGGTTTGATATTGGGTAATAAGATCAAACTGATATGTAGTGCAAAAGAAAAACTTCCGCCACTTAAAGAATTAGAAGCAGAACATTGTCACTATGAAGATGAAAACCCCAATTTTGAAGATGGGTTTATAAACATATTGGGTGGTAGTTTTGATGGTGTATCAGCCTTGGCAAACCAAATGAAAGAGACTCCTCTGATAGAGGGAGATTTGATAGAGGCGAAGAATCTAACTAAAAAATTTGGCTCATTTACCGCCACAGACAATGTTAATTTTCAGATTAAAAGAGGAGAGATCTTTGGCTTTTTGGGTCCAAACGGTGCGGGAAAATCAGTCACATTTAAAATGCTTTGTGGACTGATTACACCCACGAGTGGAGAAGCAAAAGTTTTAGGCTACAGTTTAGAAAAATCATCCGCTTTAGCCAGAGCAAAGATAGGGTATATGTCTCAAAAATTTTCTTTATACGGCGATATTTCTGTCATTGAGAATTTAAGATTTTTTGCTGGGATCTATGGGTTGAAAGGTAATGATAAAGAGAATAAAATAAATAGTATGTTAGAGATTTTTGACTTAAAAAAGTTTCAAAAAATCGCTTCTAAAAATTTACCGTTAGGTTATAAACAGAGGTTGTCATTGGCATGTGCGGTCATGCACAATCCCGCTGTTTTATTTTTAGATGAGCCAACATCCGGTGTCGATCCACTTACCAGAAGAGAGTTTTGGAATCATATTTATGCAATGGTTCAAAAAGGTATGACCATTATGGTTACAACACATTTTATGGATGAAGCGGAGTACTGCGACAGGATAGCGCTCATCTATAAAGGAAAAGCAATCGCATCGGGAACACCCCACAGTTTAATAGCACAAGTCTCAGAGAATGCTACCATGGAAGATACATTTATAGAGCTGATCAAAAGAAGTGACCATGATAAATCTTAGAAGATTTAATGCACTCTTTTTCAAAGAGACTTTACAGATCATAAGAGACCCAAGTTCTATTCTGATCGCTGTCGTCTTGCCTTTGATACTTTTGTTTTTGATGGGATATGCTATATCGCTTGATTCTAAAAATATACCGGTTGGCATCGTTGTTGAACAGTCATCAAAATATACACAAAGTTTAGTAAACTCCTTTAGATCATCTCCGAGTTTTAATGTAAAAGTAAGTCAAAATAGAAGAGATTTTAAGGAGGCTATTCAAAAAGGAGAAATAAGATCTATCATAGTGATACCTTCAACTTTTGCAAAAGACTTAGCTACGAATGATATAAAAATACAAATAATAGCAGATGGGACTGAGCCAAATATTGCAGGGTATGTACAAAAATACTCTCAGGAAGTTTGGCAAAATTGGTTAGAGCAAGAGGGCTTTGATAAAAAAATGACTCAGACCGGCGTCGATGTAAGAAGTAGGTATTGGTTTAATGCGCCTCTTTACAGCCGCTATTTTTTACTCCCCGGGGCTATTGCCATTATATTGACTTTGATAGGTACACTTTTAACTGCACTTGTTGTGGCAAGAGAGTGGGAGAGAGGAACGATGGAAGCCATTATGTCGACGCCTATTACCATTATTGAACTACTGATGGGAAAGCTGCTTCCTTATTTTGTATTGGGTATGATAGCCTTGGGTATTTGTGTCTTTATTACATTAACCTGGTTTGGCATACCTTTTCTTGGCTCTTATTGGCTTTTATTTTTGACTTCCTCTGTGTATCTTTTTCCAGCACTTAGTCTTGGACTTCTTATTTCAACACTGGCTAAAAATCAGTTTGTAGCAGCACAGGCTGCACTGATCGTTGGGTTTTTACCTGCGCTGTTATTGTCAGGATTTCTTTTTCAGATCAGCAGTATGCCATGGTGGCTTCAGTATATAACACATATCATACCTGCTAGATATTTTGTGTCTATTTTACAGACACTTTTTTTGACAGGAGATATTTATGATGTCATAGTGCCAAATCTTGTTGCAATGTTTGTTTTAGGTTTTATTATTTTTACAGTCATCCTAAAAATCACTAGAAAAAGGCTCGATTAATGTACCCACTTTTAGCACTTATCAAAAAAGAATTTTTAGCGATTTGGAGTGACAAGAAATCTAGAGTCATCATTATTGTACCTCCTCTGATTCAACTTGTTTTATTTTCTTTTGCCGTTACTCTTGAAGTGAAAAATATCAATATTGGTATTTTAGATAGAGATAATTCAGTGCAGAGTGAAGCACTTATCAGAACATTAAAGTTAAGTGAAACCTTTACAAATGTATATAGATTAGAAAGTGAAAAGCAATTAACGACCTATATAAACGCTCAAAAAGTACTGGCAACTATATACATCCCACAAAATTTTGCAAAAAAAATAGCTGCAGGAGAACATACATCTGTACAAATTATAGGTGATGGTAGAAAGTCAAATACAGCTCAAATTGCACAAGCATACATCCAAATGGCTATCGCAAGGATCTTTGAAAATGCAAAAGTAAATAAGGATACTTTTATATCAAGGAATTGGTACAACCCAAACTTGGATAATTTTTGGTGGATACTTCCAAATCTTATGGGAAGTTTATCGATGATCATTGCTTTGCTTCTTACCTCCTTGTCTGTTGCCAGAGAGAGAGAACTGGGCACTTTTGAGCAAACATTGGTATCTCCATTGTCTCCTGCTATTTTGATCATTGGGAAAACGATTCCACCTTTGATCATCAGTACTATAGAGGCCAGTGTTATCTTTTTTGCTGCAGTCACCTTTTTTGGGGTTCCTTTTGTGGGATCTGTTATCATTTTATATTGTGGATTAATCTCTTTTTTATTTTCAATAGTCGGTATGGGACTCTTCATCTCGTCTATATCATCGACGCAACAACAGGGTATATTAGGTGCTTTTGTTTTAGTTGTACCATATATTTTGATGTCAGGTTTTGCAACACCGGTTGAAAACATGCCATCATGGCTGATACCTCTAACGGATCTTGTATCGTTAAAATATTTTTTAGTTCTATTAAAAGGTGTATTTTTAAAGAATATATCTTTTAGCATTGCATTAGGATTAATTATTCCAATGCTGGCCTTAGGTTTTACATCTTTGATTTTTGCTTCTTGGATGTTTAGACATAAGATCGATTAGGCAAGATAAGATATTATTTTACTATTTTATCTGCCTGGGTAACATACTTTTTTCTAATATCAAAATAGATATTGGAGAAATAACTGACTAATACTACGCTCACACTTGTGGCTGCCATAACATTGTAATCAAAAGTAGTTTCAAGAGCAAGGACTACAGCGGTTAAAGGGAGCTTCATAAGGACTCCCATAAATACTGCTGCACCCACAGCGGCAAAGAAAAAAGGTTCAAGGGGCAAATTATGAACCTGTGTTATTAATTCTCCATAACTGTAGCCTACTAATGCACCAATACTCATCAATGGTAAGAACAGTCCTCCTACAGCATTAGCATAAATAGAAACCGTCGTACCGATAATACGCAGTATGATGATCATAAAAATAAAGGCAAGCGGAATATGAGCTTTATGATTAATTAAATGTATTACCATCGTTTTTCCCGAAAAAGCGGCATGAGGTTCGATAAGTAAAATGGTTCCAATAGTAATACCGCCGATCAGTGAAAAAATAAAATTTCGATAGGCATGAAAGTTTTGAAAGATCTCAAGGTCAATTAAGTGTAAAAGCCTCTTTTTTAAAAACAGATACAGATAGACAAATGCTGTAATAAAAGGAATAAATAATAAAGTGGGCACGATGTAGTGATAATCTATGACTTTCCCTAATGAATTATGAAAAGAGATTGAGTCTAAGAATTTAGCAGCAACAGAAAAAGAGATAATAGAGCCTAAAATAAGATAGCCAATATATTGTTTTATAAATTGATAAGCAATATTTTCAATAGCAAAAGCTATTCCTGTGATAGGAGAAACGAAAATAGCAGCAACTCCACTGCTGGCTCCTACGCTGATCATCATTTTAACAAGCATCGTAGGTAACTTAAAAAGTTTATGAATTTGATATGCAACCATTGCACCTATCCCGGCTGATGGACCTTCTGTTCCCACAGCAAACCCACTGGAGATAGAAAGAGCAGAGGTGAAAATTTTCAAAAAAAGTGTTTTGACTGTTAAGATCATTCTATTTTCACTAATAGACTCAGCGATCTCATTGACTCCATACTCTCTAATATACTTATCTTTAGAGATGATATAATTAACGATAAATATCGCTACTGTCGGTGCAAGATAGAGATACCATACAGGTAAAGTCTGAATTGTTATAAAAGGGTCACCCATAAAAATAGTATAGGTTAATAATTTAATAAGCAGTTCATAGATAGTGATAAAAAAACCACTGATGATTCCTGTTAATAGTGATGCAACGATGAGTTTGCCAAGCATGCCTAATCTATCCCCTTTTGCCGAATATTATAACGCATTTTCTTTATGTTGCATAGAAGTATGAAAAGATATCACTATACTACATGGTATTACTTGTGAGAGTGCTCGAATATAAACATATTTCTATAGGATATGTAAACTCGATCGCAAAACTAGGTATTGCTTTTGCTTTGGAAGGTAGAAAACTGGGAACACTGATGAGCCTTTTTTATTTTCTGAGTATTGGGGTTATGGTGATGACTTTTCAGTTGATGTATTGAATACGGCAGTATGAAAATAAGTCAAAATAAAAACCTTATCAAAGGGAAGGTGTCTTGAGTACTGCGATGATGCACTGCTGTCTGTTCTTGTATATACTTCCAAACAGAGTTTGGAAGTATAAAAGATTAAAGATCAAGATTTAGATGGATCTAAGTGGATATCCATCTGCGGATATGGAATGGATATATCTTTCTCATCAAAACGTTCTTTGACAGAACGAGTTACTTCCCAGTAAACAGTCCAGTAATCAGGTGTTTTACCCATGGACGGCATATGAAATTGACTGATGAATCTGCCAGTTCATGTACTTTTATCGTAGGTGCAGGGTCCTTGAGTACCAATGGATTCTCTGAAAGAATCTCCTCCATAACCTTCTGTGCCTTTTCTATATCATCATTGTAGCCTATACCAAATGTCATATCAACACGACGGGTCTCACTATGTGTCACATTAGTGATGATGTTTCCCCAAATAGAGTTGTTTGGAACAACCATCAGTCTATTATCTGCAGTTACGATACTTGTAGATACCAACGTCATAGACTGAACAGTACCTATAATACCTGCAACATCTACGACATCACCAATGTCATAAGGACGATACATCATGATCATCAGACCACTGGCAAAATTGCTTAGCGTACCTTGTAATGCGAATGCAACCACGAAACCTGCAGCACCAACCATAGCCATAATCGGTCCAACATTTACATCCAGTGCTGCCAGAGCAACTAACAATCCGATCAGCATCACGATCTTATGGATAATATTGGCAATAAAATCATTCAAGAGTTTTGAATTACTTGGCGTATGTTCTAGTGCCCTTCTTGCGCCTTTACTTAGTAGCTTACTAACAAAGATAGCAGCAAAAAGTATAAGAATAAATTTTGTAATATTAATCAGCCAGGAAATACCACCTTCATCTGACATTACCCATCCATAGATAGTTTTCCATGCAGATTTTGTATCTGTTACTTCTAAAGTAATACCGCCTACTGTATCGATATATCGTCGATAAGGAAGTACTTTTTCTAGTTCTTTACCATTTACATCCAGTCCGATCTTCTCATTAATGTTTTTCAATACTGTATTGAGACGAGAAACTATGATTTCTCTTTGAGAACGTAGTTTTGTCAGTTCATCAAGAAAAGCATCTTTTTCTATTTCTGTCTGTGTAATTTCTTTCTGAATGGCTTCTCGTTTTTCTACTGAAGTCTGGTTATTGTCTTTTGCCTTTAAAGCATTTATTTTAGCATTTATATCTTTTACTGAGAGTTTAGCTGTATATACTTTTTTAGCGGCTACTTTTAATAAACTCAGCCATCCATCAGCCTCTATGAAAAGTTCATCAGCAGTCATATGTCTAACCATTAAATTGAGACTTTCTGGTGAAACATCCGGATTTCCTATAGTAACAGCTGTAGGGACCTTAGGCACTTCTTCTGCGTAGATAGCGGTTATTGATATAAATGTGAAAAGAAGCATTATACTTGCAAATATTTTTTTCATGACATCCCTCATTATTCTTATTCTTTAGCATGATATATTATCTAGAAATTTACTTATAGCATTCAAATATTGTCAAAATATCATATGTTTATGTTGCATAAGTAAATGAGATAAAAAGATGAATCTATCAAGATGCATGAACAAAAAAAGTCAAAGCATACATATCTTTTTTGATACATGATTTTATTTGAACTTATATCTTAGGTTAATGGTAGAACGTATATCATTTTTTTCAATTTCATGATAGGGTGTTGCATTATATGCATGATTGATATCAAATCCAAGTATGATGTCATCGGTTATAGAGGTATTGAACTGTAATATTTGAGATATTCTGTAGTCTGAAAAGTCTTCAACATTGGGTTGATAGTATCCAAGGTATGTAATAGAAAAGTTTTTATTTATTTTTTTCAAAAAAGAGATATAACTATTCATTCGTATTCGTCTATATATAGGGTCAAGGCTACTGACAGTATCAGGTTCCATGTAAGAATAAAACAGACCCAGACCTGCATAAAATTTATCAAAAGAAAGATCGAACTTTCTTCGAATGTTGGCACCGGCGATATCTCTTTGTTTTATACTTTGAAACTCATTAAATTCAGTTTGAACGAAAAGCTCATAGTCATAAGATGTGTTGGCTATATGATGTACATAACGAAAATGAACCATACCATCATCGGTGTCTTTTATATCGTTTGATTCTCCATATGCATAGGAAGCAATGAGATACATAAGCCACTCTTTTTCATTGTATTCTGCTTTTCCAGCCAAACCTACTGAACTAGAATCTGAGTTACCTGAACTGTATTTGGCTCCAATTGAAGTTTCTCCGCTTAAACCTTCTTTTTCACCTATAACTGGAGGTTCAACATTAATAAAACCGTATGATAATGACGTTGATATGAGAGAAAATATGAGAAGCTTTTTGAGCATGATAAGGCCTTTGTATAAAATAAATACGAAATCATACTGTATTGATATAAAAATTTGACATGATGTGCTATTGTTTATAGCCTGGATCACATATCTTTGTTACAAACAGTTTTTTTTGATAGTGAAACTATCTTCTTGCAAAAGCTCAGTAGGTGGCTTTTAAACGTAGATAAAAGCTGTTGTCTACACTACCGAATTCACTTTGATCATTTCCGGTATAAAGCATGGCACCTATAGCTACAGAAGCATCATCACTGATACTGTATTCTATAAGGGGTGATATAAAACTACTTTGGTCTTCAGGACTATAGATCACACTAAGCGCACCGCTATAAAGCAGGTTGAAGTCATAATACACGGATGCGCCTACATAGTCGGAAGAGAGGTGACGGTTATAGCCTAGACTGCTTTTTTGGAAGTTGAGTATCTCATCAGCGGTATAGGTTTTAGTAGAGTGCAGCCATTCTGTCATGACAGTAAGTCCATTCACAAAACCATAGTCTATCCCCAGTATGGTTTGGTAAAAATCTTTATCTAAAAGTTTATCTTTATTGTACCCGCCTTCACTTCGCCACTCTATACCGGTATCAAAAAGATTGCCTTCTATTTCATAGGCGATCATTTGGGCGTCATTACTTGAGAAGAAGTCCACTGCCACATCACCAATAGCAACATTGCCTTTGATCCTTCCAGCATACTTGTAACTGTTGTCTTCTCTTTTTGCAACAACTCCCATTGCTTGACTCAGCTCTCCCAGTGCATAGGTATAGGAGAGGGCAACATTACCGTAGATTTGGTCAGGTTCCAGTGCAAGGGGGTTTCTGGGATTGAAGAGATCGGTCGGTGTCCATATGCGTCCTACACCCATAGTGATCTTTTGCAAACCGAAGACAACATTATGCTTTTCATCCGTGTAACCGACAGAAAAACGGTGCAGTCGTCCAAACACTTCACCTTCTCCATAATTTTTTGCATCCGTTTCTATGTCAAAAGGGGTATCTGCTTTGATACTGCGTAAAAACTGGTACTCAAAGCCCTCTATATACATTTCCCCGTAATAGTTCTCTATATCTAAGATGATATTGGCAAACCAGTTTCCCTCTTTGATCTTGTCTGTTAATCTGAGTCTATTGTAATTGTAGAGGGTTCTGTCCTCCTCAGCGTAGGGTATTTTGGAGATCGTATAGTTTGTGTTTTCTATGGTAAAATTATGTTCCACTGCCATAAGCGGCACAGTAAGACAAAACAGTAGTACAATCTTAACGATCTTCAATAACAACTCCATCCGCCAGAACAATGATACGTTTGGACTGCTCTAAAACATATTTGTCATGCGAAGCGAAAATGACAGTGACATGCTCTTTTTCATTGAGTGTACGTAGCATGTTCATGAGACGTTCACTGTTTTTTGAGTCTAGATTTGCTGTGGGTTCATCAGCTAGTATGAGTTTGGGACGCGAAGCAACGGCACGGGCTACGGCAACACGCTGTTGCTGACCACCGCTTATCTCACTAGGGAGCTTATCTAGGATATCTTCTATCTGTAGAATGGAAGCAAGCTCTAAAATACGTGCATCTATCTCTTTCTCATCAAACTTGAGAAGCTTCATGATGAACCCTATGTTTTCACGAACTGTGAGTACATGTATGAGATTATACGCTTGGAAAATAAAACCGATCTCATGCAGTCTCAGTTTTGCCATTTTCTCTTCACTGTAAGCAGATATCTCTTCACCGTCAAAAAAGATCTGTCCGCTTGTTGCAGTATCAAGTCCTCCTATGATGTTCAGCAGGGTGGTTTTCCCAGAACCTGATTCACCGCTGAGTGTGGTGAATTCTCCTTTTGCAAAAGTGAGATTGATATCACTCAGTGCTTTGACCTCTTTTGGCGTATCAGGGTAGAATGTTTTGTAGACATGATCGAGTTTCATAACATTTTTCCTTGTATAACTTGTATAGGTTTTATCTTTTTAAGCATGTGTAGAGGCCAGACCACTGAAAGCAGGGTAGCAAAAAACACAGCAAAAAAAGCTTGAAAGAAATAGTAAAGATGCATATTTGCATACATAACAGCACTATAGCCATATAGTTCCAATCCTGCTTCAAAAGAGCGCATATCTACACCTACTGTTGACATATAGAGAAGTAAGGCCCACCCAAGAAAGGCACCTGCTATATAACCGATAAGACCGAGAAATGATGCTTCTAAAAGTATTTGGGTCCTTACTATCTTGTAAGGGGTACCGATAGCAAGCATGATACTGAATTCACGCATTCGTTCTAAAACAGAAACAAGCATCACACCAAAGATCCCAAGTGCAGCAACGATAAAGACGATCGCATAGGAGGCTAGATTAAAGATATTCATCCAGTCCTGCATCTGTATGAGTAATGGGTAGAGCTCATCCCAGCGAAGTACATCAGTATCTGGCAACAGTTTTTGAAGTTCTTTTTGTACCTGTTTTATGTGATTTGTGTCTTTAACACGTAAGGCTATCTGGGTAGCACTTTGTTGTAGGTTTAAAAATTGTGACATCTTTTCCATAGAAACAAATACAGAGTTCTCGTCAATAGAAGGATTACCGGTTTTAAGAATACCACTAATGCGAAATGAGATCGCATTGATCTCTCCTGTTGCATCCTGTGCTGTAAAGATCACACGACTGTGTATCGTAAGATTAAATTTTTTGGCCAATGTAGAACCGATCAACGCACCTTTATTCCCTTCACCAAAGCTATATGTTCCTTCAGTGATGAATGCATCGAGATGGCCAAAGTGCTGTTCCTGGTTCAAAGAGATCCCTTTGAGTATAGCCCCTAGTGATTTATGTGCTGTAGCGATAAGACCTTCTTTTTCTAATCGTACGGCATAAGTATCGATCGCTTCAACGTTAGAGAATACATCTTCAAATTTTGATACAGGAGTGAGTCTGTAATCAAGACTTTTATTCAGACGGTACTCTTTGGCATAGAGAGATATCTCTCCGGAGTCACTACGGATAGTCGTGTTGATCAAATGGCTGATCATGCCATCATAGAGCCCTTGCAGTCCAAGTAGACCAGAAAGACTCAACGCGATCATCATGACCACCATTAATGAGCGTGTTTTACGTCTCCAAATGCTCAGCCAGGCAAGATGTTGGGCCATTTTATACATATCTCATAGCCTCCATTGCACTAAGTTTGTTGATCTTTGTGACCGGGTAG
>JAPHUJ010000337.1 GCA_026193735.1 Sulfurovum sp. | reverse complement strand
TACTTTTTCGTTGAGCCATACACAGGCAGAACAGTGTATGCCTTCTATGATGAGGTTGATCTCACAGAGTCCATCCTCATGAGTAGTGATGTACTTATTTTTAAACCCTTCCAAGTCAAACTTTTCCAGATCTTCATTATTTTGTATAGCAGGTTGAAGTTTGGTATCTCCTAATTTGTCATAAAAGGTGTCCAAGCCTTCGGAGTTTAGAAGGTGGTAGACACCCTGACAACCTTTACAGCAGAAAAAAAGCTGTTTATCGTTCTGCTGTTCCGCTATCATCACTTCTTCAGGAAAAGTGAGATTACAGTGGGTACATGCTATTTCTGCCAACTATACTTCCTTTATTGATTGCAATATGAGATTATTTGCCCACATTACGATAAGTATATATTTTATCTAAATATGGGTAAAATCCTCTATGGAAAATGCATTATTATTTACATTTATACTTTTATTGGCAGAACTTTTTGAAGCATTTATACAGCGTTCTGAAACACTGTTGGGTGTTTTGGAAAAACTCTATGCCTATTATCAAAAAAGTATCTTTCTGTTTTTTTTCATTCAGCCGGGATTTTATATTATCATATTTATCGTGCTTCTTACCGGTATATTGAATGTGAGCATGGTATTTCTTTTGGCGATCAAGATCTTTGATATCTTTTATAAGATAGAACTCATTAAAAAAGTATTCATAGAGCGTAAAGTCACTCAGGAGCTAGCACAGATGTTAGAATGGAAAATGCCTTCAATGTTTTTTCTGATGGGAGCAGGGCTATACCCGCCGCTATTGTTTTATGCCTTAACATAACACAATGGCAATATAGATGTGACTAGTCACAGAGCCAGATGCTGAATCTGACATAGTGTCAACGTAGTCTTTGGAGCTTTGCCCCAAAGGTGTCCTTTAATTATAATTTCAGCCAAAAAGGATTATAATAGCATTACTACACGTAGCATATTGTATGACTAACGTATAATCTCCATAATGCATATTCAAAACAAGAGGACATATGAGCGATAATAAAAAAGCTTCTAATGGCAATAGCGCCAATAGAAAAAACAGAACACACGTACCGGTAGATGGCTACAAGATAGAAAACCTCCAACAACTTCCACTTACAGAACTTGTAACCATAGCAAAAGAAGTCAAAGTTGAAAATCCAAATGAATTTCAAAGAAAAGATCTTATTTTCGAAATCCTTAAATCACAGGTAAATCAAGGTGGATTTATTCTCTTTACGGGTATTTTGGAAGTAATGAACGATGGATTTGGTTTTTTACGTTCTATAGATGGTAATTTTGCAAACTCAGATAATGATACCTATGTGAGCGGTACTCAGATCAAACGTTTTGCACTGAGAAACGGGGATATTGTTACTGGTCAGGTACGTTCTCCTAAAGACCAGGAAAAATACTACGCATTACTTAAGATAGAAGCAATCAATTATCTTCCTCCTGAAAAGTCAAAACAAAGACCACTTTTTGACAACCTTACACCACTGTATGCAAGTGAACAGCTCAAACTTGAATATAATCCTATGAAGATGACAGGGCGCGTCCTTGATCTCTTTACCCCTATAGGTAAAGGACAAAGAGCACTTATTGTCGCACCTCCAAGAACAGGTAAAACGGAGCTGCTTAAAGAGCTTGCGCATGGGATCACGCATAATAATCCTGATGCATCTCTCATGGTACTCCTTGTAGATGAGAGACCCGAAGAAGTAACAGATATGCAACGTTCAGTCAAAGGTGAAGTATATTCTTCAACGTTTGATCTTCCTGCACAGAACCATGTAAGAACAGCCGAAATGGTCATTGAAAAAGCTAAAAGACGTGTTGAGATGGGTAAAGATGTTATCATCTTGCTTGACTCGATTACCAGACTTGCACGTGCCTATAACACAGTGACTCCAAGTTCAGGTAAAGTACTTTCGGGTGGTGTGGATGCCAATGCACTGCATAAACCAAAACGTTTCTTTGGTGCAGCTAGAAACATAGAAGAAGGTGGTTCTTTGACCATTATCGCTACAGCTCTTATAGATACAGGTAGCCGTATGGATGAAGTGATCTTTGAAGAGTTTAAAGGTACAGGTAACTCGGAAGTGGTTCTCAGTCGACATGTGTCTGAAAGACGTATCTATCCTGCGATAGATGTAACGAAGTCCGGAACGAGAAAAGAAGAGCTTATGATGAAACCGGAAACACTACAAAAAGTATGGGCATTGAGAAATGCAATGCAAAACATGGAAGAGGTAGAAGGGCTTAAATTCCTTTTTTCTAAAATGATGAAAACAAAAACAAATGAAGAGTTTCTTTCTATAATGAACGAAGGTGCATAGGTATTCATAATGAAAATCGGTGTTTTTGATTCTGGTTTGGGTGGTCTAACGGTTGTCCGAGCCATGACTGAAGTGATCAAAGGTGCCCAGATCTTCTATGTGGCAGATACTAAAAATGCACCTTACGGTGAAAAAACTCCGGAACAAATCTTACAATACTCTCTTAATATCACCAAATATCTGATAAACACCCATGAAATAGATGCACTGATATTGGCATGTAATACAGCAACTTCTTCTGCCATTAAAGAACTGCGTGAAATGTATCCATCTCTTATTATTATCGGTACAGAACCCGGTATCAAGCCGGCAATCGAACAGACAACTACAGGTAAAATAGGGGTTCTCGCTACACCTGCTACACTCCAAGGAGATAAATATAAACAACTTACGCAGGCACTTTCCATGCAAAAAAGTGTTGATATTTATGAACAGGCTTGTCCTGGCTTGGTTGAGCAGATAGAAAAGGGTGAGATAGACAGTGAAGAGACACAAGCTTTACTTGAAAAGTGGCTTTTGCCTATGAGAGAGAATAATGTAGATACTATTGTACTTGGATGTACGCATTACCCTCTCGTAAGTCAACATATAGAAAACATTATGAATTGTAATGTCAGCCTTATTCATACAGGGAACGCTATTTCAAGACATTTACTTTCATTAGGTACCCAAAAAGGACACTTTAATGAGGGAGATCTACAAGTACATATCCATACTACAGGTACAATACAAATACAAATTATAGATAGTATTATTAAAAAATACGAGAATATACATTTTATAGAAATTGAAAATAATTAGATTTTTTTCTTGCTTGCTACTTACTTTTACATTAGTTAAAGTTATTTTCAATTATCTTTTTATAAAAATGGCTACTATAAACTTATCTATGCTAAAATACCCACATACGGTTTTACTGTATTGAAAAAGCCTAATTTGTTGTGAAGCAAGTGCGGAAAGTTATGGGAC
>JAPHUJ010000250.1 GCA_026193735.1 Sulfurovum sp. | reverse complement strand
TAGTAATAAACTCATCTGTCATAACAGGTCTAAGGAATTCGAAGTCTCCACGAAGACCCTCTAGTGACTCTCTGAGTGTACGAGGCATTTGTGGAATGTTTTTCTCTTTGATCTCATCTAGAGTAAGTTCAAATAGATCGATATCCATTGGACCAACAGGTACATCTGCATGTTTAATACCATCAAGACCTGCAAGCATTAGTACTGCAAAACAAAGGTATGGACAAGCAGTTGAATCTGGGAATCTAGTTTCGATTCTAGTGGCCATCTCACCCGCACCATAAGGGATACGACAAGCAGCTGAACGGTTTTGACTAGAGTAAGTCAAGATACTTGGTGCTTCAAATCCAGGAACAAGTCTTTTGTATGAGTTGGTACTTGGGTTTGTGAATGCTGCAACTGCTGCAGAGTGCTTGAAAACACCTCCAAGGTAGTTTAATGCCATTTGAGAAAGGTTTGCATATTCACCTGGTTTATAGAAAAGGTTTTTACCGTCTTTCCAGATAGATTGGTGTACGTGCATACCGTTACCATTGTCACCAAAAAGTGGTTTAGGCATAAATGTCGCAGATTTACCATTAAGGTGTGCTACCATTTTAACGATATATTTGTATTTTTGAACGTTATCAGCAGCTTCGATCATGTCACCAAATTTGATACCGATCTCACCTTGTGCCTGTGCAACTTCATGGTGACCTAGCATTACTGTCAAACCTACTTCTTCCATAAGAAGCATCATTTCAGCACGAAGATCTACCATAGAATCCGTTGGCATTGCAGGAAAGTATCCACCTTTTGTACCTGGTCTATGACCCATATTTCCTACTTCACCATAAGAAGTGCTGTAATTCCATTCACCCTCTTCAGAGTCTACTCTATAACCTGATTCATTGATACCTGACCAGATCTGAACACTCTCAAAGATGAAAAATTCATTTTCAGGACCAAAGAATGCTTCATCACCTATACCAGACTCTTCCATGTACTTAAGTGTCTTTTTAGCGATCGATCTTGGACATCTCTCATAAAGATCATTTTTGTAAATATCATAAACATCACAAATCACAATGATGGTACTGTCAGCAGTAAATGGATCTAGAAAAGCTGTAGGTACATCAGGCTTGAGTAGCATATCTGATTTGTTGATCGGCTGCCAGTTTTCGATAGAAGATCCATCAAACGGAAGTCCAGAGTCTAACATCTCTGCACTTACTGCACTTATTCTATAGCTGATGTGGTGCCATGCACCTTTAATATCTGTAAATCTAAAGTCTACAAACTCTACTTCATTTTCCTCACAATATTTAAAAAACTCATCCGTGTTGTTTACAAATTTACCCATGTATTTCTCCTAAATTTAAAGTTATCAGTACATTATAGCGACTAATAAATTAGTTGCTTCAGATTTTATGCTTAAAAAATAACCAATTCTTTATCTCTACCTTGAAAAGTAACGGCTTTAGTGTATCCGACATCTTTTGCCAGTGTAGTTGCAAGGTCATAACCAAAGCCTATTTGTTCAACACTATGGGCATCTGAGGAAAATGTAATAGGTATGTCAAGGGCATAAGCCTCTTCCAATAATGCCCGTGATGGATAGAGTTCTCCCACAGGTTTACGAAGACCAGCCGTATTTACCTCTAGAACCATATTTGATTTTTTGATGGTTTGAAGTGCATTTTCTGCTAAGATCCTCACATCTTGTTTTGGCATGAACTTAAATACCTTGATGAGGTCAAGGTGTCCTACAATGTCAAACTTCCCGGACTTTGCCATCGCTTCAGTGGCTTCAAAGTAGGCTTGCCATATCTCATCTATATTTTTGTTTTTCCATCCGGCGATGAATTCAGGATTATCAAAACTCCATTTGTCTATGAAATGTATAGAACCTATCAGATAGTCCACTTTTGCATTTAAAATTCTATCATCCATATGTCCTGGTAGATAATCGACTTCATAACCAAGTAAGATCTTGATCCGGTCTTTATATGTCTCTTTTGCATCGAGGATATCTTGGGTATAGTGTTCCATCTCTTCAAAGGCTAAACGGTAATGAGGGTCAAAGTCCATAGGCGCATGTTCAGAAAATCCGTAAATGTCTATGCCAAGTTCTATGGCTCTTTGAATATACTCATCAACAGTACCTTCCGCGTGGTTACAACGTGTAGTATGGTTGTGTAAATCTATTCGCATATAAAATTCTTTGTTTATTGTTATTCTAGCATAAAAGTGGATCTTACAAAGATAATTAGCTATGCATATATTTATTTTTTGACTTTTTTGTGACTTTTTTATCCTATAGTGCTATTATGTGATTAGAAAATATTATTTTGTGTATTTTAATCATCATGTCATATTGAAAAAGCCAAACTTATTGCGAGATAAGGACGGAAAGCCATGGGCCTCTAGTAGGTTGCCAGGTTACCAATAGGATCGTATCCTCTCTGAGGAGTACATCTTCTTTTTTTCTATGATGAACTTTTATTTTATAGGAGCTGCATTATGACCAATTATATGAATATACCACAATCAAAAATATTTAAAACAGAAAATAAAGAGTCTCTTGAAAAAAAATTAAGCGACTTACGTCACAAGGATCCAGTCAATACTTCTTCGCTTGAAGCTGAGATCATAGAAATATTTGTTGCATCGCTTTTAGCACACGGAAAAGATAGAAATCAAATGCGTCAAATAGCACAAATAAGTAAAATTTTAGGACAGTCTTTAGGCCTCGGTCTAGCATATTGTGACAAGCTTGAACAGGCCGCAAGAATTTATGATGTCGGTAATGTTATGATCTGCCAGGAGATATATCAGAAAGATGAAAAGCTAAGTTTTGAAGAATTTGAAGCCGTTAAGTATCATACGTTTATGGGAAAGGAACTTTTAGAAGTTCAAAAATTACCCACAACAGATTTGGCAGCTGTCATTTCTGAAGAACATCATGAATGGTGGGATGGTGGAGGATATCCTTCACAAAAAAAGAACAGAGAAATAGATATAGCTTCACGCATAGTGGCAGTTGCAGATGCTATAGGGGCACTCTTTAGAAAAAGACCAGGCCGAAATGCATGGGAATATAAGAAGATCTTAGAGTATGTGAAGGGAAGAAGCGGCATACAATTTGATCCGGATGTAGTAGACGTATTCCTTATTAATCAAGATGCAATACATGAAATCTTGCTTGTAGACCTAGAGCATGCACCAAGTGAATGGTACGCTTAATTTTAGAAAAAAACCTATTTTTTACCACTAATAGGATAAAATAAGAGCAAAATTAACCCTCTTTTATCTTAGGAAAAAAATGACAGTACAAAAAAAAGTAGAACTTTTAGCACCAGCAGGTAACCTGGAGAAGATGAAAATCGCTCTAAACTATGGGGCTGATGCAGTGTATGGCGGTACAAGTACCTTTTCACTGCGTATCCGATCGGGTAAAGAGTTTGACTTGGAGTCTTATGCTGAAGGGATAGAATATGCCCATGCACGTGGCAAAAAAGTCTATTGTACCATCAACTCTTTTCCTTTTAATTCACAGCTTAAGCTTTATGAAAAACATATATCAAAAATGGCAGAGTTGAAACCGGATGCACTTATAATCTCCAGTCCCGGTGTGATAAAAATGGCTGCAAGACTTGCCCCAGGTATTCCACTTCATCTTTCTACCCAAGCCAATGTAATGAATGCGATGGATGCTGAAGTCTATTATGACTTGGGTGTGAAACGTATTATCACGGCGCGTGAGATTTCTTTAAAAGACTGTGAAGCCATCAAACATGCATTGCCTGATCTGGAGTTGGAAGTGTTTGTGCATGGGTCTATGTGTTTTGCATACTCCGGGCGTTGCCTTATCTCTACACTTCAGACAGGACGTGTACCCAACCGCGGAAGCTGTGCAAATGACTGTCGTTTCCCGTATGAGATCTACGCGCATAACCCTGAGAGCGGTACGACGTTCAAACTCGAAGAAGAGAGTGAAATGGGTACTTACATCATGAATGCCAAAGATATGAACATGGCGTCACACGTAGATGAGATACTAGCTTCAGGTGTCATAGATTCCGTGAAGATAGAAGGGCGTACAAAGTCACCTTATTATGCAGGTGTGGTCACTAAGGCATATCGTCATGCAATAGATGACTTTTATGCAGGTGACTTTGATGCAAAACGTTATCAGGCTGAACTCAACACAACCCAAAATAGAGGCTTTACCGATGCGTATCTGACGTCTCGTCCTTTTGAAAGAAATGATACGGAGTCACATGGCTTTACCATTCAAAACGGTACACATCAGGTAGCAGGTCTTGTATCTGAAGAGGGTAATACCTGGAAATGTAAAGACAAGACCTGTTTAGGTGAT
>JAPHUJ010000177.1 GCA_026193735.1 Sulfurovum sp. | reverse complement strand
TCTACTGATTCAGGCACTCAAATGTTTTGAAGGAACACATGATTTCAACTTCTTTCACAAGACAGGTACTGTTACCCATACAACTATTCGGAAAATCTACCATACCAACTATGTAGAACGTAATGGCTATCATTTTATCTATTTTCAAGCCAATGGCTTTCTGCGCTCACAGGTACGTATGATGGTTGATACAGCGATGTCATGTGCAAAAAATGAAATGACCATGTCGCAACTCCAAGAACAATTAACATGTCAAAATAAGCACAGCACTAAACTTGCTCCTCCAGAAGGACTTTATTTGGCAAAGATCATTTATTGATAAAAAGTATTAAAATAATTATTTTTTTATCTACTATTTTTAGTTAGAATGCCACAAAACATTACAATAAGGATATCCACATTGAAAAAATTCTTTCTTTTTACTGCCTTATCATTATTCTCTTACTCCAATAGCGAGATGGAAACACTTTATATGAAAAATGCATGTAATAGCTGTCATGGAATATATGGAGAGGGTATGGGCGCATCACCGAGACTCCAAGGAGTACGTGAACATGTATTACTGAGAAGACTAAAAGACTTACAAAATGGAAAAACCCGTTCTGCTTTTGGTTCAGTGATGATATCGTTTGCTAAAACACTTGATGAAAATCAGACAAAAGAGATGGCTAAGTATCTATCGAACTTAAAAACAAAAATAGATGATGATCGTTATGATATAAAGTATGACCCCGCTGGAGATGGCGGGTCATAAAGTCCTGAAATATCAGTCCTTAGTGTGTAGCGATTTCTGGTTGCACCATTTCTTCTGGCATACCTTCTACCTGTATCTCTTCTACCTTTTCTTTCACAGCAGGAGCCATTTCCTCTTGTACTTTAACTTCTACACTTTCAGTTACTGCTTCTTTTATCGTTTCAATAGGCGTAGTTTCTACTGGTGTTTCAGGTACAGCATCTACTTCAATAGCTTCTGCCGGCACTTCTGTTTTTTCCGTTACTTCTTCAAGCGCTTCTTTTAAATCAAATATTTCATCATCCAATATTTTAACTTGTTCCACATTCATGCCATATTTATAAACAAGTTCTCCACCCTCTTTCCCTTGCTCGAATATACCTGCAACAAACGCGATGAGAATTAAAATATACAGTCCTCTTATAATAGCATTACCTGTGATCATGGAGAGTAATTTAAACAATAACACCACACTTGATGTCAACATCAAGTATGTTCCCAAGAGTTTATGCTCACTCAGTGCTACTTTAGCTGCTTCGCTTAATGCAGGATAAGCTTCTTTCCCGTCTACAAGTCCTGTAAAGTATGCTCCTACTGATGCAATAACAGTTAAAACAATCAAAAAGAAAGAAACTCCACCTACTGCTTTTTTCTTCATTATTAGATTCATAAGCTCTAACAAAAGAATTACTACAGGTATAGCGACAATAAAATGGTCTACTGCAGGGTGCAATAAAACAGGGATATCAAACGGAAGTTCGACTTTTGGTAATGTGATAGCTGGCAATTCCATACTATTTTCCTTTTAGATAATATATTTCTCTTACTAAAACTTCAGCGTATAATTCAGATTATTTAGTGTTAGATTATAACACAAATGCATTAAAAAGGTTTAACCACTACCATAATGACAATAAATATCATGAGTAATGTTGGTATTTCATTATAAACTCTTAAATATTTGCTGCTTTTATAGTGTGGATTAACTATAAGTGTTTTACGAATACTCTCTAATGAAAAGTGATATGTAATAAGGAATAGAAGAAAAAATAATTTAGCATGCATCCATCCACCACTTGAGAAGATACCTGAGTTCAAATAAAGCATTACTGCTCCTGAGATAATAGTCGCCCACATTGCCGGTGCACCTATGTATTTAAAAAGTTTATACTCTTGAATCTCTACGATATCCGTAAATGCTTTAGTATCCGCATTTTCACGGTGATAAATAAACAATCTTGGTAAGTAAAACAACATCGCCATCCAAGAGACAAAACTCATGACATGAAAGGCCAATATCCAACTATAATATTCCATCTTTACTCCAATATTTCAAAATCTTTTTTACTGTAAATCACTAACTGTAATTTCTTATAATAACCAAGATGTGCATAGTGTATCTTTAGCCGGCTTCCATTTGGAGGGGTAAGTTTCTTCTTTTTAAAATAGATGGGGATTTTCTTACCGTTTACGTATAACAAACGGTTTTTATAGAGTCCTGAAATCTCTTTTATCACTTCATTTTGTGGCATACCTTTATGAGATAAAGTCTCTGCAGTACGCCTGTACTTTTCGTATTTTACAGGCCCTTTATCTTTCAACTTGTATGCATAGGTGATCTCTTTCAATCCATTATATGTTTTGATACCTTCCACGAGAAGATTATATTTATGTCCTTCTTCTAAGGCATTTGCACAACCATAAAGATAAACTCCTCGTCCATCTATACTCTGTTTCACTACAGCATTACGTCCTCTTTTAAGTACCACTACGACATCATCAAGTTGTATCTTGTCTTCCAAAAATTCTATATCATATAAATAAGCAATACTCTTTTTTTCTATTTTTTGTGAGTTCTGTTTTTTTCTTTCACCTACATACGACTTTGTATCAAAGTAGGCATACACAGGGAGATGATCAGAATACCCTTTTGCCATATGTTTTCCATTTTTATATCGCCATTGGTTGATGTATCCCTTTTTCGTAAAAAGATAAGATGCCTTAAATACTTTAAAAGAGTTGTTGATATAATCTAACCCCTTTCCATCAAACATCTGCTTGGGGAGGACGATCTGATCTAAACTTGACTTTTTACCATAAAACTTATGACTCCAACGCTGATCTACAGGTAACTCTTTCCATAATGTATAATGTACACCTCTTTCTACAGTTGACATCTCATTTTCTTCTACAAGATAGGGACCTACCTTTGTTTTCAGTACATCATTAAATGCTGTTTTTCCCTTAGTGTCATTGATCTTATCTTCTAATGTCAGATAGGCATTATAATCACTATTAAAATCTCCCAAGATGATGTACTCTTTTTTTTCTGGCATTTTTGCTATCCGTGACTGTAAGGCTTTCGCATACTGTATACGTTTACTCTCATACCCTTTATATGCCTTTGATTTCCAATGATTGACAAAAAGTGTTAGAGGGTTTCCTTCTATATCTACCTCAACTTCCAATACATTTCTTACCCCTGCAGTGTAACTCACCTGTATATCATCTTCTTTTGTAATGGGGTAACGAGATAAGAGTGCTACTTGAATGGATGCATCTTTTTTATGGGTGATGGCAGCATATTTATAAGGACATCCTACTTTATCCAATCGTGAAATGAGTTGTTGAAATACAATATCGCTTTCCACTTCCTGAAGTCCTAAGATATCTGCATCCAAATCACAGATGACTTCAGCTGTATGATTAAGTTTTATCTCAACCATACGTTTATTCCAGTTATGTTTACCTGGGATATACGCTTCATATTCACTGCCCTGGTATACAGCATCAAAAAGATTTTCGACATTATAGGTGGCCACTTTAATTGGCGTTGAAAATAATAAAAGCGGTAATAAAAAGAGTGAGAGATATCGCAAAAAGTATCCTAGATTTTAATGCTATTGTAGCGAAGTGTAGAGAGCGGAATAAAAAGCATGACAAACTGTCATACTTTTCAAAAGTTGCTTATCTGAACATCTTTCCAAGCATATCCATGGCACCACTTGGTCCACCGACCTGGGCAAGCATTTCATCCATAATCGTACCTTCCCCTGCGGTTGCCTTATCGACTATTTGAGGTAATGCATCTGCCAATGCACGGGCTGCACTCTCTTGAGAAAGTCCTAGTTCTGAAGCAAAGGAAGCTATTTTATCGGAACCCAGAAGTGTAGTAACCTGTTCTATAGAAATAGACTTGTTTTCTCCGTTTCCTAACCATGAACCTACGATTTCACCTAAACCATTTTGTGATAATCCACTTACAAATGTGACAAGATTCAGTCCGCCTTGACCATTCCCTACAAGATTGTTGAGTGCATTGGAAATATCATCAATGTCAAGCCCTTTTGTTGCGTCATCACCATTGCTTTGTATCATAGAAGCACCTACTTTTAATAAATCCATTAATTCCATATTTTTTTCCTTACATATTTCTATAATTAGTATATCACAATAAGACAATTGAGTCATCTGATAATTGTATCTGTTTACTCTCTATCAGCTCTGTCAATGTACGTTTAAAATTTTTCTTACTCATCCCAAAGACTTTTTTGATATCTTCGGCGTTACTTTTATAGGTAAAAGGCAATGTACCATCCGCTTCTTTAAGAAGTTGTAAGATCGTGCCTTCTCCTTCTCCTATCTTCGCTTGTTTCCCTATAGGCTGTAAAGAGAGATCTAATTTAAAGTCTTTTCTTACATTTTTAATATAAACTTTTTTACGGTCACCTATACGTATGTCTTCAAAGATCTCATTGCTAAAAAGCATACCCTCATACTGATTATCGGCTACCACTTTAAAGCCTAGTGGAGTTTTAGCTAAAATAATGGCATCTAATACTTTGTTTTGATGCAATCCTTTCATGTCCCGGTTTAAATATTTACCTATTTTCTGAGTAGCAAAAAGACGACCTGTCTGCTCATCTAAACAGACACGTAAAAGATACTTTTTCCCTATAGTGAAATGTTCTTTTTGTTGAGAAAGAGGTACAAATAGATCTTTGGGGAGTCCCCAGTTTACAAAAGCTCCGTAAGATTTGTAGTCTACTACTGTAAAGTAGCCATACTCTCCGAGTTTTGCATAAGGCATTTTAGTGGTCGCCACAGGGCGGTCTTCACTATCTGTATAAACAAATACGTCAATTAGTGACCCCATAGGCATCTCATCTTCCATAACATAGACATTGGGAAGAAGTACTTCCTTCTCATCTTTTGCTTCAAGAAAATAGCCATAATCAGTGTCACGCATGACTTCCAGAGTGTTTATCTCGCCGATATTAATAGTTAAGTTTTTTGATTTTTCGATTGTGTTCATGTGTTATTCCGTTTCATTTTAAAATTCTGTGATGCACTCACATTTTGTATGACATTATAACTAAAAAATATTTGAATATAATACGACCTGATCAAAGGGAAAAAGAACCTTCAGCAGGTGCAAAAAAAATGATGCAGACTTCACATCTTAAAATAAGCGTCTAATCACTACACTGTTTTAATGCAGTGCAGTATTTTTACAGTCTGTTGACTAAAGTTTATAATCAAACATTACCCAGTATTTTGTAGTATCCGCGTATGGTGTTGCAGTATCACCTTGTGAATAAATCGCACCTTTAAGCATCATATTTACATTTTTCATCACATTTTTTGTATAAACAACGTCAAACTCTGAACCATAATCTACACTTCCTGCATCACTGTCAAATTTGTGGTAAACCCCTAGTAATTTTCCTAATTTTTTATCTGCATATCCCACTTTGACTGAAAGATCTTTAAGACCGTCAGTAGGTGTTGATAAAAACATATCTGCCCATCCGTTCATCGCATGCAGTGTTGCAAGTGGTGTATTAAATGAATTCGTACCGCTTCCTGCTTCTCCTAGTACTTCATAACATGCACCCACAGTATATCCATAATGACTCCCGCTCAAACCAACCCTATAATAATCAGCATCTTGCGCAGGCTCAGCATCATTAAATGGAGCACTACTTTCTGTGAGTGATGGATCATTTTGTTTTGCATACTCTGCCATATAGTCAAGCTTAACACCATTGTCCAGTGTTGTTCCACCTGTCGCTCGGATACCAATATGATCAGCAAAACTTGCAATCATATAATCATAAGCGGTGATCGTCAACTCTGGTGCAACTTTATATGCAGCATGTAATAAAACTGAATTTGTTTCAAAATCCGGTACTTTCAGTCCACCTAGATCTCTGTCGAAAATTCTATTGACCTGCCAGACATACGCTGCCTTAAGATCAAGATTTTCAATCCCATTATATCCCACTAATGCAAGATCATAAGTCTGTGGCATTTGTCTCCAGCCTACTGTTCCTATAAATCTCTGATTGTCTAAATTAACACCTTTTCGCCCTACTATCCCAACAAAACCATCTTTGGCATAAGAAACGTTTGCTTGTGTCACTCTAGTTTGCTCACCGTCTGCAACAACAGGATATCCAGCAGTTTCTGGCGCATAATTATCTGCACCAAAATTACGTACATCCATCATTTCTATTTCTGCTGCCAAACCGTCTATGCCCAATGCATCAAATTTTGCTCCAATTGCAGTTCTCACAGTAAAAGCATTTGCTTGATCGCTGATACCCTCCTGATCTACATATTCGTATCTTGGTCTAATTTCAAGAGAATACTTTCCGTTGCTTAATATATCTGATAAACCATCTGCCTCAACTGGAGCTACCGGTGCTGGCTCAATTTCTCCCCCTGCTTGAACTGTAACTGTCGCTCCCATCATCATACTCATTGCTACTATTGCAGCATAACTCATTTTTGTAATCTTCATATTGTCCATTCCTTGTTTTACGGTAATTATGACATGCAAATGACTATTTTTAATCATTATATTGATTAATTTTTAATCAACCCTCTTTTGAACTCCAAACTATTATAACTACTTTTAGGATGCAAAATCTTGATTTAAAACAAGATTTTCTTATTTTTTAAAATATAAATAGACTGAGTATTTTGCTATACTTACTTAAAAAGTAAGAGGATACTCAATGTTACCAGGATTTCTAACTAAAACATCAACCACCAAAACAGGACAAAAAGTCACACATTTAAAGTGGTGGGCAACACTACTCATGTCACTGGCTTTAGCAATAGGAACGTGGAATCCTACAGGATACCACTTTATGCATTACATCTCAAATGTAGATGACATACTTTCAGGGTTTAAACCCTTTGCTATCCTGATGATGTTTGCTCTTTGGCTACTGGCCATCAAATCTATCTTCCAAAGTTTAAAGTATTACGGAGCTATCATCACCGTCATCATCATAGGTGCATTTATCTGGGGCTTACAGCAGTATAATATCATTAATGTCACTGAGTTTGAACAAGCCGGTTGGGCTGCAACCATAGGAGTAGGACTTCTCATCTGGTTTGGGCTTAATGCTTCGATCATTTGGAAAAAACTTACTGGTGTCTATACTACGGACAGCAGTGACGAAGACTAATTCCCATACTATGCATCAGCAAAAAGACATATCATCTGTGTCTACTGGAAAAAGCAAATATCTAATTATCATGCAAGAAATACACTAAATGAAAAGACGATATAAAGCACTCATTGCCATTATCGTCCCTATCATACTTGTCAGCATACTCAAATATACGCACGAAGCTTCTTATGAATGGCTCATAGGCTATATGCTGGCAGTGGCCCTTGTCTTTAAAACCAGTATCGTCTCTTTATGGCTCGCTTCACAACTTCACGTCATCGCATTTTTAAAAGGCTTAACACTCTTTCAAGGCATTGTTCTCATTGTCAAACGCTGGCTCCTAGACTCTGTGCTTGCCACCTGGATACAAACACACATCATAGAAAATGTTTTAGATGCACTCAAAGAGGCAAAAGATTTTTACTTAAGGCAGGACTTAAAATCTAAATTTAAAAATATTTTTATCTTTATCTTTGGGGCACTGTTTACAAGCTGGGTTCTCTATTTTATAGGTCTCTTAGACAATCTATTATTACTTGCTGAGCTTAAATTATTTATAGCAGGTATCTATCAAGCTATTGTTACCTTCTTTACCAAAATCGTTTCATGGGGACTTTCCCTGTTTGCGGTTACATGGGTAGGACCTCTTCTTGAAGTCTTTGCGCTAAGTTACATATTTACGCGTCTTGAAGTTTGGTTTGGTCCAAATAACATACTTTCAAGATCTATCAACTTTATGGGTGACAAAATCAACCTTATGTTGCACTATCTAGGTATACTCAAAGAAAAGCATATAGACCCTATGATCCTGCAACCTATTATAAGTAAATCTAAACAAATGGGTACACAGCTCTCCACCATGATACGTAACAAAAAGATCAGTGAAGAGTATCGCTACTTTGAAAGCTTTGAAAATATTATTATGCAAGGTCATATAGATGCCTATCACTCTTTTAAAGGTATGGATAAAATTACTGACAAAAAAGCCCTCTACACACGTATAAACCAAAAGACCAGTAACAACTTAGACATCGCGGCCTATGTTTCAAGATCTGCTTCAGGACAACTTCTGGATGAGTCTGTTCCTAGTAACTTCTACCACGATGTTTTTTTACTGGAAAGTTATGCCTCTCACAAGGAACATGGTGTCAAAGTGTATGACGAACCTGTAGATGAAAAGCACATTGACCACAACGATTTTTGGGTTCTGAACACCAGTGCATTTCCCGTCACCATAAGAAGCAACACACATAATTTTGAAGACACGGAAGTCCCTGGTCACGGACTGAAACTCATTAAAGCAAAAAATCCTTTTTGCTATAAACATGGTGATGTATTTTGTGAATATGAAGATAAAAGGGTTGCGGTTACAGCAATTGAGAGAGTCTAGCCCGCAGACTCTTGATATTTTATTTTACTATACTCTCCAAATGTTTGGCAAAATCTTGAGGTGGTACAAACCCTGTCAAACTTTTCTCAGGTAAATAGTTATTTTCTTTGTCAAAAAAGATGATGTTTGGTGTACCGAAAAGTTCAAATTTTTTAAGCAGCGCCTGGTCTGCATCACTGTTGTCTGTAAGGTCTATCTTGATGAATGTAAAGTTCTTAAGTTGCTCTTGTACTTTAGCATCTGGAAAAGTGATCTCTTCCAGTTCTGTACATGCGGTACAAGACTTTTTGCCAAAGTCAACAACCACCGGTTTGTCTGATTCACTAACTTCTTTCATCAGGCGTTCTACACTATAGCCTCTATGGCCTTTTTTTGAACTCATAAGCACAGCATTTCCTACACCGCTATTAAGCTGTGTAAATCTTTCAAATGGTCTTATGACTGAAGTTGAACCACTTAACCCACCGATGAAGAGAGACACACCATAGAGTAAAAATACCATAGCCAAAAGTTGGAAAAGTTTCTTTGCACCTCGCGTTGTATTACTAGGATTAAATACACCCATATAAAGCGCTGTACCTATAAATAATAATGCCCAGAGTATCATGGTAAGACTGTCTGGTAGTATACGTGAAAGCATAAAAATACCAAGCCCCAACATCATCACACCAAACGTTTGAGAAACAGCTGTCATCCAACCACCAGGTCTTGGCATAAATTTACCGGCACCCAATCCTACAAGAAGTAGTGGCATACCCATACCCACACTCATGACAAACAGTGCGGAACCTCCTAAAAACGCATTACCCGTATGAGAAATGAAAAGTACTGCTCCGCCAAGTGGTGGTGCCACACACGGTCCTACGATAAGTGCTGAGAGTAGTCCCATAATAGCTGTCCCGAGTATACCTTTCCCCTGTGCATTATCACTTGCTTTACTGATCTTAGACTGCCATGAAGAGGGAAGCCCTATTTCATAGTATCCAAAGAGTGAGAATGCCAAAGCCACAAACATAGCCGCAAAGAGGGTCAAGACCCAAGGGTTTTGCATCGCTGTTTGTATATCTGCACCAAGTAGTCCAGCTATGACCCCTACGGCTGTATAAGTCAAAGCCATGGAAAACACATACACCAAAGAGGTGAAAAATGCCTGAGCAACACTTGGTTTCGCATTGCCCCCCTGTTGTGAAACGATGATAGAAGACAAAATGGGAATCATAGGGAAG
>JAPHUJ010000308.1 GCA_026193735.1 Sulfurovum sp. | reverse complement strand
GGAAGAGAAATGATATCAGAAGTTTTAACTGTCAGTGAAACATTTTCACGTATGATCGCAAGAAAAGCTTCGAAAGAAGAAATGACGAAACAAGCTGTTGAAGAAGGATTTGTTACTATGTTTGAAGATGGTATCCATAAAGCATTAGAAGGTAAAACGACTATTGCAGAAATTTATAGAGTGGCGAGATTATAATATGAAATATTTTAATGTAACGGTAATGGAAAAGGGTAAAAAGAGACAAGAGACAGTGAAGGCTAGCAACAAAATGGCAGCAGTCAACCTTGCCAAGCAAAAATTTCCTATGTCGATGGTGATGAAGGCTATAGAAACATCTGCACCTCTAGAGGATAGCATATCTGAACTATTTTCCGGATTGAAAAAATCATTTAAATCTAAGATACCAATAAATGACAAAATATCAACTATTAGACAAATAGCTGTAATGACAGATGCGGGTATACCGATAAATGATACGCTGGCAGAAGTTTCAGAGAACACTGAAAATGCACAACTCAAAGAGATATATGCAAAAATAAATAGTGATATTAATGCGGGTAACAGTATTGCCTCTGCAATGGAACCCTATGTTGAAGAGTTTGGGCATGTTGCCTTGGCAATGACCAATCTGGGAGAGAGAACGGGTAATATTTCTGAGTCTTATCATAAGCTTGCAGATATACTCGAAAATATTAGAAACAATACTGCAAAATTTAAAAAGGCCATACGTACCCCATTAATTACGTTAGCTGCAATGGGGATTGCTTTTACAATTTTGATCATGGTAGTTGTTCCCAAGTTTAAAGATATATTTTCTAAGTTCAAAACAGAACTTCCTATTCCAACTCAAATACTTCTTAAGTTGGAATGGGCATTCAGTAATTACGGAATACTTATTCTCATACTGTTATTTGCTTTTATTTTTGGTGTTAAGTATTTTTATAATCACAATAAAGAGTTTAAGTATCGTATGGATAAGATGTTGATCCATCCAAAGTTTTACTTGATAAATAAAGCAATTTTTCTCTCTACTATGCATAAATATAACTTGGTATTTGGTGAGCTGGTTAAATCTGGTATTCCTGTATCAGAGGCCTTGGAGACAGCCGTTGGTATGGTTGATAATTCCGCAATTAAAGAGCAGTTACTCACAGTAAATGCAAATATTGGCCGTGGTATGAACTTGGCAGAAGCTTTTAAGATCACTGGCCTTTATGAAAATATGTTACTGCAAATGATAAAAGCGGGTGAAGCAGGTGGTCAACTAGATGCTATGCTGGACAAAGTGACCAACTATTATGATATGCAATTCCAGGATTTGATAGATAACCTTGCAGCTTATATTGAACCTATTATGATGTTCTTTATTGCCGGACTGGTATTACTTATGGCTTTGGGTATATTCATGCCGATGTGGGATCTTGGAAAAGCGGTGAAAAATTAGAAGGTAATGATATAGAGGTTTTTTCTCTCTCTATATCCTTGATAGGTTATCTTATTAGAGTTGATGGTGTTTAATAGCTTTTTCTAAATCTTCCATGGTATCTATACCAAAACTTTCTGTATTTACTTCTATCATCGCAACTTCGTAACCATGGTAGAGGGCTCTGAGTTGTTCCAGTTTTTCTATTTCTTCAAGTGGTGCAGACTCAAGCATGCAAAAGTTACGTAATGATTTTACGGTAAAACCATAGATGCCTAAATGGCCTTTGTATGCATTAAAATGATGATCTCTGGGATAAGGTATTTTTGCTCTTGAAAAATAGAGTGCTATATCATCAGTGTTTGTAACAACTTTTACGATATTTGGATCATCAGCCTCTGGACTAGTGATAGTCTTGTAACATGAGTTCATCATGATACGTTCATCGTCTCTATTTTTTTTTGTGAGATCATATATAGCCTGTACGACTTCTGTTTCTATAAAAGGCTCATCTCCCTGTACATTGATAATAATTTCTTTTTCATCTAGATCCAACTTTTGTGCTGCTTCATAGATACGGTCTGTACCACTTTGGTGGTTGGATGATGTAAGTACTGCTTGTATGCCATGTGCGCTTGCTATATCTATGACTTCTTGTGAGTCTGTAGCAATGATGACATTATCTATACCTTCGACAGCTTTGGCAGTTCTTACAACCATTGGCATCCCTCCAATGTCCGCTAAGACTTTATTTGGGAAGCGACTTGACCCTATACGTGCAGGAATAATTATCATAATATGACCTTTATTTTATATTAAACTAATTTTACACTTTCTATGCTAAGATACAACAATTAAAGTAAAGGTATAGGATGAAGCAAGCATTATTCTTATTAAATATGGGTGGCCCTAACAGTCTTGATGAAGTAGAACTCTTCTTATATAATATGTTTTCTGATAAAAATATTTTACCTACTAATCCGGTAACTCGTGCATTGGTCCGTAAAATTATCATTACAAAGAGATTAGAGGATGCAAAAGAGAGTTATGCGCATTTAGGCGGTAAATCTCCTTTATCAGATTTGACACAAAAACTGATAGAAAAACTCAAAAATATCTTAGATATTCCTATTTATGCCGCCATGCGCTATGTCCCTCCCTTTGCGACAGATTCTCTTATCGAATGTAAAGAACAGGGAGTAGACGAACTTTTATTATTTCCTCTTTATCCACAATATTCCACAACTACTACACTCTCTTCGTATGAAGATATTGTGGCACGATGCAAAACATTGGACTATCATCCTAAAATCACCATGTTAACATGTCAATATTATGATGATATTGACTATATTAAGGCTAATGTAGAACAGATAGAAAAAGCCATAAATGGGAAAGATATATCGGAGTATGATTTACTTTTATCCGCACATGGTCTACCTGTGAGTATCATTAAAGCAGGTGATCCCTATCAACGACAAGTTGAATCTAATGTGAGTGCGATAAGAACTTTACTTCAAATAAAAGGTATAACTTTTAAAAATGTCAAATTAGTGTATCAATCTAAAGTAGGTAATGCCACATGGTTAGAACCAAATTTGGTTGATGTCTTACGAAACCCGGTGAATCGAAAAGTTCTTATCTATCCCTTGGCATTTACCATTGACAATTCTGAGACACTGTTTGAATTGGATATTGAGCATCGTGAAATTGCTGAAAAAATTAAATATGATGATTATATTGTGGCTGAATGTATGAATAATAGTGAAGCCTTTGTTAATTTAATTGTTAAATATGTAAATATGAATAGATCACAAAAGAATAATAGTATGTTTGCTTGTTCTGATTGTAGTGTCTGCCTCTGCTGTGGAGCAGCAAGTATATACGATGCTGAAATAGTAAAATCCTAGAGCTTAATTAAATCATGGTAGCAGTGAGTTCACAAACTATGTGTATAACAGAAGTGAACCGTTCCAAATTTATTACATTCCTTGTACCTATTTCAGAATATGAAGGGCTGCAAGCCAAACTCAAGGCACAACATTCCAAAGCCAACCATATTGTTTATGCTTTAAGATATCTCAATGAATTTGATCAGATAGTTGAAAACTTCTCTGATGATGGAGAACCCAAAGGATGTGCAGGTACACCGGCACTTAATGTATTACGCGGTAGAGAACTTGTAAACAGTGCGGTACTTATAGTACGTTACTTTGGCGGCATAAAATTGGGTACAGGCGGTATGGCTAGAGCATATGCTTTAGCTGTGAAAGAGGTACTTGATGTGAGTACTTTAGTGCCTTATGAAAAAGAGATAAGCTATGCATTTAAAACGAGCTATAGTGATGTAGATAAAACACTTTATCAGCTCAGACAGTTGGGATTCTCAAAATATGAACGCGACTTTGGCAGTAACAGTGTTGAATGGACTATCATAGGAAATGAAGAGAAGATAGAAAAGTTTAAGAATATCTAACTCTAATGGGTAGATAATAAAAAGCAATTAGTTGCATGAACTTTCTGTTAAAGAAAGCTCTGGGTAATGTGGCAGATGGAGCTTTGCTCTATCTGGATTCTATTTTATAGGGCTTCTTCATTTTCTTCATCTGTTCTGATGCGGATCGTTCTAGAAATGTCAGATACAAATATCTTACCATCACCAATTTTTCCTGTTTTTGCAGCAGTTGTGATGGCTTCTATAGCTTTATTTAGGTAATCATCATTGCTTACAACGATCTCTATCTTTATCTTAGGAATAAATTCAACGATATACTCTGCACCTCTATAGAGTTCTGAGTGTCCTTGTTGTCTTCCATACCCTTTTACTTCAGAGACGGTCATACCTTCAATACCGGCTTCTACAAGTGCTTCTTTCACATCTTCCAGTTTAAATGGCTTGATGATTGCTTCTATTTTTTTCATTTGACTTCCTTTAATACATTAATTTAATATACAATAAGCTGCAAGAGCTCTTTGCTGAAGATATGCTAACTGGACTTTGTTCAGTTAGCATATCTAAATAGATCGTTTAAACTCTGGATACGCTTCAAGTCCACAGTCATTGACATCAAGGCCTTCAAGTTGTATATCATCTTCTGCTCTAAATGGTATGATTTTATTGAGTATATATAATACAACAAAAGAACTACTAAAAGCAAATACTGCAACAACAAGTATACCTTTAATTTGCTCCCATAAAGATACATCTGCAAAGAGTGCAACGGCGATAGTTCCCCAAATACCATTAAGAAGGTGAACAGAAAGCGCACCTACAGGGTCATCAAGTTTTAGTTTATCAAACAGTGAAACTCCTACAACAACAATAATACCACCGATAGCACCGATCATGATAGGTGAATAGATGTCAAAGATGTCTGCACCAGCTGTAATAGATACAAGACCACCAAGTGCACCATTTAGTACCATAGTGATATCAAATCTTTTATATTTAATGTACATAAGAAGTCCTACCATGATAGCACCTGCCAAACCAGCTGTGTTCGTATTCAAGATCGTCAGTGCAACCAGATCAGCATTTTCTTTACTAGAGATAGACCCTACTGAACCACCATTAAATCCAAACCAACCTATCCACAAGAGTAGAGCACCCAAAACAACTAAAGGGATGTTGGATGCAGGTATGACATGTATCTTTCCATCTTTTGAATAACGTCCACGTCTGGGACCGATGATGATGATAGCAGCCAAGAGGGCCCATGCTCCTGTTGAGTGAATCACCGTACATCCTGCCAGATCATGCATGGCTGAGATGTCAAATATACTTCCAGAGAGTAGATTTGAACCCCATGTAACATTGACCACTAAAGGGTAGATGAATGCAGCCATAATGACCGTAAAAAAGGTGAGAGGTATAAATCTTGTTCTTTCACTAACTCCACCACTCATGATGTTCACTGTTTTTCCTACAAATGCCATTTGAAAGAGAAAAGCAGCCCACTTACTCATACTGTCATTTTCCCAGCTTCCAAAAGCGAGTGAATATCCTATGAGCATAAATGCCATAGAGGCAACAGCATATACCATAATATTTGTTGTGAGTACAGCAGTTACATTTTTTGTTCTTACAAGTCCTGCTTCAAGCATTGCAAAACCTGGCACCATGAAGATGATGAGGGTCATTGCAAAGAGAGCAAAGAAAGTATCAATTACATAATTCATTTCCATTCTGATCACTCCTGATATTTTTAGAATGTATAGTGTAGCTTTTATTGAGAGAGATTGAAAGGATATGTTGTTATATAATAAGGCAGTTTGACCTGTTTCTAAGAGAGTCTTATAAAGAAAGTGATTAAATTTTAATCATGTAGCTATGAGAGTAATGGCTTAGCTAGAGTAAAGCTCTAGCTAATGTCCTTTATAATGCGTCTATATCAGTTTCGTCTGTTCTGATACGTACAACATGGTCGATTGTGCTTACAAAGACTTTACCGTCACCGATTTTTCCTGTTTTGGCAGCTCCAGTAATGGCTTTTATCGCGATATCAGCATATTCATCTGTACTTACAACGATCTCTATCTTGATCTTAGGAATAAATTCAACGACATACTCTGCACCTCTATATAGTTCTGAGTGTCCTTGTTGTCTTCCATACCCTTTTACTTCAGAGACGGTCATACCTTCAATACCGGCTTCTACAAGTGCTTCTTTTACATCTTCCAGTTTAAATGGTTTGATAATTGCTTCAATTTTTTTCATTATTTAATCCTTTATAAATTAATAGTAGCAAATTCTTACGAATTTACTACAACTTCACCGTGAAT
>JAPHUJ010000354.1 GCA_026193735.1 Sulfurovum sp. | reverse complement strand
GCGGACATCTGATATCGTCCAAGAGGCTGAAGCTACTGCAACACTAATGCGTATTATCTTTATCCTTTTTGCTATATCCCTATTAATTATGATCTGGCGTGTACGTAGATCTTTGTACTCTATCTTGGGAACTACTTTGAGTGAACTTCATTCGCATATTTTACAAATGGGAAGCGGTAATTTTACTTCTTCTATTCCCGTGCCAGGAGAAGGTGAAAAAAGTATTCTTGCATGGCTCTCTAAAACTCAAAAAAAACTTTTACAGATCGACATCAAGCGCAAAAAAGCTGAACAAAATGCACAACGTATCAGCCAACTTTATGCCACATTAAGTCAATGCAACAAAGCAATTATTCACTCTAATAATGAATTAGAACTATTTCAAAAAATCTGTAAAAATGCCATATATATTACTGATATAAAAATGGCATGGATAGGATTGATTGACGAACAAAACAAACAGCTTAAGCCAGTTGCCTATTACGGTATAGGAACAGACTATCTAAAAGATTTACACATAACGATCGATGAAAATAGTCCACTCGGAAATGGGCCAAGTGGAACCGTTTGCCGGGAAGATCGTCCATTTTGGTCTCAGAATTTTCAACATGATCCATCTACAGACCCATGGCATGAGCGTGCTAAAGAATTTAATTGGAAGTCTTCTGCCGCGCTGCCACTGCATAAAAAAGGGGTGGTCATAGGGACATTGAACCTCTATTCGAGTGAAGCAAATGCATTCAATAAATCAACACAGGGTCTATTGCAGAAGATGACAGCTGACATTGATCATGCGATTAATACATATGAACAAGAAAAAGCAAGAAACAAAGCAGAAGAAGCACTGACAAACTCTCATAATTTACTTATAACTATCATTAATACGGTACCCGCACGAATTTTTTGGAAAGATACAAATTTAAATTATCTCGGCTGTAATTACGCTTTTGCCAAAGATGCAGGAGAAGTGACTCCACAAAATATCATCGGTAAAAGTGACTATGATTTTTGTTGGAAAGAAAATGCGAAGTTTTATCGTGCAGATGACCGTAATATTATTGAATTAGGAGCCTCTAAACTTTTCTATGAAGAGGTCCAAAAAAGACCGGACGGAACAACAGTTTGGTTACGTACTTCCAAAGTCCCTATGTATGACAAGAAGAATAGTGCTATCGGTATTGTAGGTATGTACGAGGACATTACTGAACATAAACTCGTTGAGATTTCTTTAAGAGAAAGCCAGTCACATTTACAAGCGATTATCGAAAATGAACCCGAATGTGTCAAACTTGTTGATGCTAAAGGAAACCTCCTAGAGATGAATCCAGCCGGTCTAGAGATGCTGCAAGCGGATACTTTCGAAGAAGTACAACAACATACGCTTGTAAGCTATTTACTTCCTGAATGGCGTGCTCCTTTTATTGCTTTACATAAAAAAGTTATGCGTGGTAACAGCGGGATATTAGAATTTGAGATCCAAGGTCTAAAAGGAAAACGACGGTGGCTGGAGACACATGCAGTACCAATGCGGGATGCTAATAAAAAAGTCACTACGCTTCTGGGCATCACTAGAGATGTAACCCAGCGTAAAGAATCCGAAAAACATATTCAGTATCTGGCAAATTTCGACATATTGACAGGACTGCCAAACCGGGTTAAACTGGATGAACAATTAACTTATTTGATCAATCTGGCAAAGCGTAAACAAACTAGTTTTGCCTTAATGTTCATTGATGTGGACAATTTTAAAGATATCAATGATACTCTTGGACACAATATCGGAGATATCCTGCTTGTAGAGTTGTCTAAGCGTCTTAAATCAATACTCCGTGATGAAGACACACTCGCACGACTAGGTGGAGATGAATTCATACTATTATTGCCGGAGAGCAATGTGGATGAAGCTCAAAAGGTAGCACAAAAGTTGCTTTATGCAATTCAGGCTCCATTTTCAATTGAACAATATGAGCTCAATATTACCGCTTCAATAGGCATTGCTCTCTATCCTACAGACGGTTTAGATAAGGAAACTCTTTCTAAAAATGCAGATGCAGCAATGTACAGAGCCAAAGAGGCAGGACGTAATGGATACTCTTTTTTTACAGAAGAGATGCAAACGATCTCAACACGTAAACTCCAACTTCTCAATGCCTTATATCATGCTCTTTCACGTAACGAATTCCACATCGTCTACCAACCACAAATATCATTAGCGACTGGACATGTTATCGGAGCAGAAGCCCTACTCCGTTGGGAGCATCCAGAGTTTGGCACTATATCACCAGTCGAATTCATTCCTATTGCAGAAAGTAGTGGATTGATCTTATCGATCGGAGAATGGGTACTGAGAAGTGCTGCTGAGCAGCTTAAAGACTGGATGGAAAGCGGAATGTCCCCAATAATCATGGCAATTAATTTATCTGCTGTACAATTTCGTCATCCAAACTTGCCAGATCTGGTTACACAAATACTACAGAGTACAAAATTACCCTCTGAATATCTAGAACTGGAACTTACTGAAAGTGTAGCTATGCATAACCCAAAAGAAGCCATTAGTATCATAAATAACCTTCATGAACGAGGCATACGAATGTCGATAGACGATTTTGGTACCGGTTATTCCAGCTTAAGTTATCTCAAAAAATTTAAAGTTTACAAACTTAAAATAGATCAATCGTTTGTTCGTGATATAAGCACAGATCCTGAAGATAAGGCTATTGTTGCTGCGATCATCAATATGGCACACAGCCTTGGTCTTCGGACTATTGCGGAAGGGGTGGAAACGACTGAGCAACTTGATTATCTCAGTGAACAAGGGTGTGATGAAGCACAAGGCTATTATTACAATAAACCTCTTCTGGCTGACGAATTTGAACGTCTTTATAAGGACGAAAAGTACTTAAAACCAAATATATGGATACACTCAATATAAAACCAATTCATTCTCCTATAGAATTTACAATTGGTTTTAGACAGTGTTATGGAGATCAGCCTTTTTAGTTAGAAATAATCATATAGGGCTATTCATTAGCTTCATATATGCTATAGTGTCCATTTTCAACTTTTATATGGGGTGGTAAATGTTCTGCTTCGAAGTAGTCATATCCCTCTTTAACATTTATCCAAAAGTCATACCATTCACTGTCTGCGTAGAGAGCCATATTCTCCTCTGTCATACGGAAAGGGTATGCATGAACCTGAACATACTCCTGACCTTTTTGCAGCGTTCCTTCTACCAAAGCATAGATCTCTTCCATCTTTTCATCTGTCATTGCGTAACATCCGTCGGAAACACAGTTACCATGCACCATCAGAAATGAACCTGTACGGTTATTTTCACGGTCGTATTGGTTTGGAAAGCCCAAATTAAAAGAGAGATGAAACTTACTGTTTGGATTAAGTTGATACTTTTTTACTTGGTAAAAACCTTCTGGAGACTGTCTGTCACCTTCTTGTAACTTTGGTCCGAGATGACCAGAGTAGGCACAGATAAAATAGTCTTTTAAATGCTGATACTCTGTCCCCGAGCGTATCCATACTTCTAAGAGTGACTCCTCCTTAAAAATACGTATAAAGACAGGATCACCAACCTTGGATAAAAGTGAAACAAGTCTCTCTGCAAGGTTTGCATCTATAAAGTTTTCTTTAGTCATAGATTCTTCACTTGCCATTTGATCCTCCTTATTGATGTGTTGTTCTATAGGGGATGAAGTGTAAAAAATCATAAGGGAGAGGAAAAGAAAAAGATGGACAAGGATATCAGCTAAAATAAGCCATGCCCTTGTCATCATTAATACAACTAAAAATTAAGTTTTTGTGACTTATCAAAGCCATAAATATCATTAAGTACTAACAACTGTCCACACTCATCTACATATGTTGTCAGGTATGCAGTATGTACCGGAAGCCTCTTGGTTATTTTCACATAGTGTGTTTTTAAAGAGTCATATTCTTCTTTGATCTGCTCCGGACTTGTAGATGTATAATTTTTTGAGATGTATTCTAGCATGACTATTGGCTTCTCAAGTCTTACGCATCCATGGCTGTAAGTACGTACTTTACGTTTAAAGAGGTATTTTGACTGTGTGTCATGCATATATACAGAATGTTTGTTAGGGAAGATGAATTTTACACGTCCCAGACCATTTTTCTTAGAGGGTACTTCTATAAATTTAAACGGTACATGTCCTTTCCCTCCTACATATGCCTCCAAATCTACTGATTCAGGAGTTAATTCTTTCGATTTAAGGTCATATGATTCACGCATAACCATACGTTTTTCTGTTAAATAGTTTGGGTTTTTTAACAAATCCGGAATCACTTCATTTCTAGCGATACTGTCCGGAACACTCCATTGGGGATTTAGCGTTATGTAGGACAGATTTTCGGAAAATATAGGTGTTTGTAGCTTGGTTTGACCTACCACAACAGCCATAGCCACAGCTGTCTCATTGTTCTCAATAATACGAACAATAAACTCAGGTATATTCACCAAAGCATAATTGCCTCCAAGACCTGGCTTCATAAGCTTCACTCTTTCTATGTTAAGACGGATTTTACGAAGTGTACGCTTTGAAGTGCTTGGGTCATCTTTTAAAAGCGTATATCTTTTCGTAAGTGCAGAAAACTGATCATACTCAGGAACATACGGTTTCAATATTTGTTCTATACTCCGCCCTGCTTTAAGCTTCATCATAATATCAGAGGCTTTAACATCTTGCAGATAGGTTTCATAATATGTTGCTATTTTCTTTTCTTTCTTCTCTTTTTGAAATGCTTCAAAGCTTTTTAGATCTATACAACCATTGGCAAGATTGTTTGTATACGATATAAGTAATTTAGACATAAGCTTGGAGCTTTCATTCTCTTTTACTTTTGCATAAAGTGCTTGCTGATTACAGATCGATGCATATTTATCTGTTTTCAGTATCTCTAAAAACTCTGCTTTTTGGGATGATCTCCAACCCTCAGCATCCGGTGTTCCCACACATCCACTCAATACCATAGCAAACACTGTTGCCAATACAATTTTAATTTTCACTTATCTTCCCTAATAGATTAATTTAAAAAATAATACTCAATAATCGTGTTAGATTTGTATCAATACAATCCTAATTTTTACTATATATCTCTTTTTATTATAATGCAATTATTTGATCTGCGTATAATAGTATATTTTTGTCATATTTATGTCAGATTTCGTTTTAAAACAAATATAATTTATAAATTTTTGGCACAACTATACGCACTTGAAAATGCCCATTGAAAGTTATACCCTCCAAGTCTCCCTGTTACATCCAAGACCTCACCTAAGAAGTAAAGTCCATCTTCTTTTTTGCTCATCATTGTGTTACTGTCTACTTCTGATGTATCTACACCACCCTTGGTAACCTCCGCTTTGGAATAGCCGAACGTCCCTGCAGGAGATAGGCTATAGTGACTTAAAGTTTGAAGTTTTTCTACTTCTTGTATTGTAAGTTGATGGTAAGGTTTATCTTCTAGGTTCAATTGTAGCAAAAATGCCTTGGTAACACGCTTTGGCATAGGTAAAAGTGAAGAGATCTGCTTTTTACTGCCCTGTACACTTTTCCAGGAAAAGTTTGGCAGGAAATCTATCTCTATTTTCCCTTTTTCCCAGTAAAGAGAAGCATCCAGTACAGCCGGACCGCTCATGCCTTTGTGTGCAAAAAGTAAAGCACCTTCACAAACATCATTTCCTACCTTTATCTTCACTTCTGTAGAAACACCGGAAAGTTCTTTAAAAAAGAACTGCTCTTTTTGTACCGTGAAACCTACCAGTGCAGGAGCAGTCTTCACGATACTGTGTCCAAAACTTTGGGCAATGTCATACCCTATGCTGCTTGCTCCAAGTTTAGGAAAGCTAAGTCCACCTGAAGCTACCACAACTGCTTTTACTGTATGCGTCTTTTTGTTTGTCTTCACGTAAAAGATCCCATCACGCTTCGTCACTTCCAAAACTTTTTCATCCAAACAGAGTGTTTGTTTTTTGCTCTCTTTTAAAAAAATATCCAATAACTCTTTAGCTGAGTCTTTACAAAAATACTGCGTTTCCTTCTTCAGTACAGGGTGCAGATTTTGTCTCTCCAACCATCGTATAAGCGATTTTTCATTGAAATTTTTTAAAGGTTGCTGTATAAAACTTTCATCACCAAGGAAATACTGTGTTCCCATAAGTGTATTGGTGATATTGCATTTGCCTCCGCCAGAGACAAGTATCTTCGCCCCCAGTTTAGAATTGGACTCTATGATAGTAGCAGTGTTTTTAGGCAGTAGAGAAGCGAGCATCAAGGCACTGGCTCCTCCTCCTATAATGATGATTTTATTATCCATGAGCAGTATTATATCTTAAGCTACACACAAAGTGCACATACTTGCATTACAATATCACTAAAAAAGGTCTTTTTATGACAAAAATTACAAGTGTTAAAACGCAGTGCAATAAATCACTAAATGATTTATGTGAAATTCAGTACAGTGAGGCACTAAATGCCGAATCTTAAAAAAATCATCTCTATTTCATTCCTCATCATTGCTGTTAGCTCCTTCACATATGCTGCAGAGAAGTATGACACTGCTGCATTGAGAACGGTACAGAAACTATGTACATCCTGTCATGGTACGCCATTTTTTATGGCTAAACAGATAGATGATGACGACTGGGAATTCTTTTTTGACACTCCGGGTAAACTGGAAAAGATACACAAAGACAAACCTGAAGCACTGACAAGTCTTAAAAGTTCACTTTTTAAAAAACGGAAAAAACGGCTTTTGAAGTTTTTCATCGACAACTCCAAGTTCTCTGGTGCTGTTAACGGATGTGATGCAAATTTCTGCGGAACGAACCACTAGAAAACCTTCATTCATATTTTTTGTGCTATAGTAAGAAAAAATATGGATGAGAAATGAAAAAGCCAGTCTGTACATTTTTATGCATTTTTTCGCTCTCATATGCAAATCTCTTTACCATTACCGATACAAAGGGTAATGTACTTCAAAGCAAAGACATTCATCATACCCAGAATGCTTACCTCAACCAAAAAGCCACAGAATACTCGCTTCAAGCCATTTATGATGAACTTCATCGTGCAGAATATCTTGCCCGTATGGCTGAAGCTGCACGTCAAAGAGCCGAGCGTATTGCACAAGCCCAGGAAGCAGCAAAAAAAGTAGGAAAAACCTACCAAATTTCAGATCTGGACAGGCAAAAACTCTTAGAAGATGCCAAATACTTCAAAGGGGGAAGATATGTTTGGGGAGGAACTACGCCAGAGGGATTTGACTGTTCAGGCTATGTACAATACCTTTACAAAAAACACAACATTGATCTACCTAGAACGGCATGGGCACAATCTAAAAAAGGTGAATCAGTTGACATGGATCACTTACAAAAAGGTGACCTACTCTTTTTCCTAACCGACAAAAAACGAGGTATTCCTGTGACCCATGTGGGCATCTACATTGGTAATGGCAACTTTATCCATGCTGCTTCTAAAAAGCAAGGTATCATCATCTCACCTCTTACACATGGAAGCTATGCCGAAACATTTGTTTCTGCCAGACGTGTTGCACAAAAAGTGTAACGCCTTTTCCTAAGTACTTTGCTAACACTTGGCTAACACAACTCCTGATAAAATT
>JAPHUJ010000078.1 GCA_026193735.1 Sulfurovum sp. | reverse complement strand
TTTGTTCTTATTTTGACATTATCTCTATCATTTGTTCTGACATTGGTTCTTGTCTGAGTTCGGACATTATTTCTATCACTTGTTCGAACATACTCTCTAGTGTTAGGTCTCACATAATCTCTATCGTTTGATCTGGTATTGATCTGAGATCTATTATAATTATTGTTACGATTCATGTTTTTATAATGACTTGAACGCTGGTAAGTATTTCTACTTCTATAGTATCCATAGTTTCCATCTACTGCACGATAGCGACGTCCATTATAGTAACGATACCCCTTATTGTAGTAATGTCCTTGACGGAATTTACGCTTACCATAATAATAATATCCATTACGGTAATACCCGCCATAATAATAAATGCCACTCAAATAATAATACGGTCTATCATAATAATATGGATAATTATAGCTGTATAGCCCCACACTTACATTAGAATATGGAACCGGATCATAATAACCTGAGTTATAATATCCTGGCTGATCAGTACATCCGGAAAAAAACAATGTTGACGATGCTGCAACAAGTAAACCTAAATGTTTTGTCTTATTTAACATAATAAATCCTTTATTTTTTATAACATAGCATAGTATAGAAATGTGTAGATATCGTGTAGATTAAAAAGCAATGATCTCGTCTTTAAACTCTAAAGGTATTTAACCTTTATTCTTTCGTCCCACGGTGTCATGATAGCCCAAACATCTTTTATATCTTCTTTTTTTCTGCACTTAACAACGGGATATCATACCTACCGACATTTTAAAGTTCTGTTTCTGCTTCATAGAAGAAATAATCTGTGACGTTTTTGGGTATAATTTCAAAAAACATAAGGAAGTACTATGTGCGACTTCAATACTTTAACAGATGAAGAAAAAAAGCTCCATCACGAAAAACTTCTACAATGTGCAAACAATTTTGGAGGAAAGAACTTTTTTCTTCAACTCCTGGAAGCTATCCGCGAAACAAAGCCACATCCGCTGACTGCAGGAAATAGTGAATTTAGAATCGAATTAGGGACTATCAAGTGGAACAAAGTCATTTTTAATGACAAACTTCAACTTTTACTTAAAGCACGGGTAAATGAAAGTAAGCAAGATAACTTCTTACCAAAACCTGATGAAAAAAACTATAAAAAAATACTCAATGTTGTTCGTACCTTAAAACCTATCGTATTTCATGTCAAACCAGTTGTAAAAGAAGATGGTCCAGGCTTTTTCTTTCAGCCTTTTGATGTAATCAGTGAGAGTAAGGTGAAATTAAACCCTGTTTTTGATGCAATCTTCTTTTGTTCGGTAGACACGGTCAAAAAAGTACTCAACTACGTACCAAAGGTATAAAAGATGACAGATGGACAGAAAAGAGCAGATATCAAGTATGGTTTGGATGTGGGTGTAGTGCTTAAAGAAGACCAATCCACAGGCAGGCTTACTTATGGAAAAGTACAAAAGATCCTCACCAATTCCCCTACCCACCCTCACGGTATCAAAGTACGTTTAAATACAGGTGAAGTAGGTAGAGTTAAAGAGATAGTATGACCCTCTTCATCGATGGAGATGCTTTTCCAAACCTTCTTAAGCCTATAGTCCTGCGAAGCATAGAACGTCTGGCACTAACCACAAAAGTCGTAGCCAACAAAAAGATAAACGTAGGCAAATCAAAATATATCGAATATATCATCGTTGATCAGGGTGCAGATGAAGCGGATCATCACATCGTTGAATTATGTGAAGTGGGTGATCTGGTCATCACTGCGGATATTCCTTTAGCAGACAGGATCATAAGCAAACATGCCCACGCCATTGATCACAGAGGCGAACTCTACAGTGTAGATAATATCAAACAATACCTGGCTATGAGAAACCTTATGGAGAGTATCAGAGAGAGTGGAGAGATGACAGGTGGACCAAAGGCTTTTGGAACAAAAGATGCCCATGCCTTTGCAAACCAACTCAATGCATTTTTAGCAAAATATAGTTAATTTAAAAAAATAGTGAAATTTGGCTCCCAAGACAAAATAAATACACTTAAATAGGCAGATTGAACCGCCTATTAGCTGCCACAATTATTGAACCTCTTTCTTTCAATAAAAACATACTCTAGTATAAACTTATTAAATTGTTTATATTCTAAAGTTATCGTACCCCAAACACCGATGAAACTACTTAGTGAATCTTCATCCAAATTGTGAGTTAAACCATCCTTCCACAATAATTACCATTGTACTTCACATTTATTCTGTTCATCTAAGTTACAGAAATTTAAATTTTGCTATGATTGGATGAAATTTATGTAAATATATAATTTATGTAAATAATTAAAATAAAAAACAAGGGAAAAGATATGAAAAAATTTACACTTTCAGTGGCAGCCGTAATGGCAATGAGTACATTTGCAATAGCAGGTGGAGATATAGCACCGGTTGAGCCAGTAGTAGAGACACCGGTAGTTGAAGCAGCGCCAGGTAACTTTTATGTAGGTTTGGGTTATTCATTTGTAGAACTTAATAATATGTGGGATGATGGAAGTCTTTATGATGAAAATTATGAACAAGATGCTTTGACATTTATCGCAGGATACAATTTCAATGAATATATTGGTGTTGAAGGTAGATATATGATGGCGGCGGGAGATGCTGATTACCACGATAGGTTAGGTAATGAAGATGATTCGTCTTTTGATAACAATTTCAAAAATATCGCTGTTTACCTCAAACCAATGCTACCAATTAATGACTTTACATTGTATGGTTTAGTAGGATTCGGTAAAACCACATATAATTATGATGCACTTCCTGATATCACTGCAAATGGTCTACAATATGGTGCAGGTGTAAGCTATGCACTCTATGAGAAGTTAAGCTTGTTTGTTGATTATACAGTATTGGCAGAAGATGATGATATTCAAATTGTTTCTGGTGATGATGTATGGGATGTTGATGGAGATGCTTGGACATTTGGTTTAACTTATAAATTCTAATACCTATAAAAAAGTTAGTCAGAATTTTCTGGCTGTCTTTACATTTTTATTTCTAAGCGTAAATATTAGGTGCCCATTTTTTTTATTAAATCTACAAAATAGTCTATATAAAAAGTTGTATAATAAAAACTAAATCACTAACTCAAGTGCCTATTCAATACCAAAACCAAAATAATAATATTTCAAAGA
>JAPHUJ010000028.1 GCA_026193735.1 Sulfurovum sp. | reverse complement strand
CGCAGGTAAGCCAATGGTACGCAGTGCTGAGATCGCAAACTGTGCAAAATCCTGGCATACTCCTTTTTTTGCAGAAAATATCTCTTCAACAGGTGTAGTGATATCAGAAAAACCGGATAAAAACTGAAAATCATTAAAGATTCGTTCCATAAATTCGTGAGTTGATTCAAAAATATCTCTATCTTTATGAAAAGACTCAAGTGCATAAGCTTTTATATTTTCCGAACCATAAGGGATCAGTGCTGATTCAAAAAGATATTGTTTGGCAAAGACGTCATCTATATGAAAACGGGATAACCTTTCTAGTGCACGGGCATACGTAACACTATTACTTTTAACATTCTCAATATGTGCTTCAATGCGTTCAGGAAAAATTTCTACTTTTGACTTTCCAATGACGCAGAGTGAGTGATGGGGTTCTCTAATGAGCATATGCGTGTTACTGTTCCCAAACATATCTGTAAACTCATGTGATTCAAAAACCTTAGGTGATATCTCCATGGAAAACTCTAATACATTTTGGTAGGGAGTCACCTTCGGTTTAAGCCTTGCAATATTATGGCTGAACGTCACATTGCTTTGATACTGAAACGCCGTTTTATGGTAAATATCATAAATCATAATTACTCATCATAATGTGAAAAATAGGTATTTGAAAATTCATTGGAGCACTCCAAAAACAGATCTGACAATTGGGATAACATTTCATCAAGTTCCACGTATACACCTTCTTCTTCTTTTATCTTCATTAGGGATCTTACATCCATTGACTTTAACAACAATCGTGCATCAAGCATTGTCTCTTCATAAGTAGTCAATGTTTTTTTTGCTTTAGGCAATAATTTGAATTCTGTTAAAAGCGTATCTATGATATACATTAGCGATTTTGGAAATTGTGGATTGAATATTAAAAAATCAACCACATTTTCCAAGGTTAGAGAACTTCTGTAATGTGCTCTATATGCATTAAAGCTCTCAATAGAGTTGAGCATGCCTTCCAAAACATCGTGTCCTACAGACTTATCTAATTTTAGGCACAACATTGATTTTGCTTTTGAGATAAGCAGTAATCCATCCTCTATCTTATATCCTATATGATATAAGATCAATCCTTGCTCTTTAAAAATACTGTCTTTCACCAGTTCTTTATATGCCATCAAATAAATAAGTAAGGTATCAAGTTCACTGGCTACAACCAATGTACTGTCTCCCTGTCTATTTGCAAATATATTCCACTCTTTTTGAAGTCTGTCAAACAGTTTCCAGGACTCAAGTGTCAGAAGATCTTTTAAGTTTATGTTTGCATTGGCTAACATGGATAGAGTTAAAGCTAAAGAACCTGATCTGTGTATATCTTTAATGACTGATGTGATCTCGAGCATTGGAAAAACATCAAGATTATTTTGATTACCTGTATCCATAAAACCAGGATACGTCATGGTCATATGTGTCAAGGCATTTTGTAAGATCACTTGAGACTCTTTTGAAGTGGCAACTTCATAACGATAAAAGTTCGTTATTTTCTTGATAACATGTGAAAGGAGTCTGGTCGTAGAAACAGAGCGGGAAAGATATCTTCCCAGCCAAAATAAGTTTTCTGCTTTAAGCGTTGAAATTTTATCGATAGATGTTTCAACATAGGGTGTTTGACTGAGATCATTCAAAGGATTGACTATAAGTTTGTCTTTGCCAAGTATCCATAAATCTTTACTGATCCCCCCGGATTTTGAAGATACCAACAAACTGTCTTTACTCTCAGCCATTCTTACAAGTCCGCCATTCATTACAGTATAGTTATCTTTCTTTCTTAGGCAAAATGACCGTATAACAGCGTTTCTGGGTTCAATTTTTCCATTTCCATAATAGGGCACTGTAGAAAAGTCTACATCTTCCTGTGCAACATACTGGTATGGATTTTTTTGTAATAAAATGATAAGATCATTACGTTCTTCTTGAGATAAATTTTTTCCAAAATATATTTTAATATCTGCGGCTCTATCTATTTTTTTGATCACAAGAGTGTCTAAATGTGCCAATACATAGTCAAGTTCTTTTTTCTGACCACACCACCATGTCGCAATCTGAGGAAGGATCAAGTCTTCTTTTAAAAAGTATTGTGCTATTTTTTTCATAAAAGGGTTAAGCCCAATATTCTCAAGTACAGCAGAACCTATGGGATTGATCATATTTAAGTTGTCTTGTCTCATAGATTCAACAAGCCCTGCAACACCCAGTCTTGAATCATTTCTAAGTTCTAGCGGGTCAGAAAAATTATCATCAACTCTTCGTAGAAGCGTATTTATCTTTTCAAGTCCACTTAAGCTTTTTATCCAAAGGGAACCATTTTTACTCAACAGATCTTGTCCTTGGACAATGTTTATCTCTAAATAAGAACTTAGATAGGCATGTTCAAAATAGGTTTCGTTATGAGGTCCAGGAGTCAATAAAGCAGCTTTTGAAATATCTCCACCTGTGAGATCTTCTAATAGATCTTTAAATGCATGAAGAAAAGGAGACAATTTTTTTGTTTCAATTTTAGGATAAAGATCTTTAGCAATAATATTCATGGTCAATCGGTTCTCTATTGCGTATCCCAATCCTGAAGGGGCCTGTGCTTTGTCTGAGATGACCCACATCTTCCCATCCGGTCCCCTGGCTATGTCTGTTGCATAAAAATAAAGATTAAAATCTTCTTTATATCCAAAATTAAACACTTCAGTTGAAAAACCTTTATGTCCAAAAATGACTTCTGCAGGTACAATATTTTCTTTGATTAATTTTTGTTCAGAGTATAGATCCTTCAAAATTAAATTAAAAAGTTTTGCTCTTTGCTTTAGGCCTTTTTTAATGTCGTCCCATTCTTTTTCCTGTATAACAAACGGAATAGGATCTAAACTCCATGAACGATGTGCAGGTTTGTCATAATCACCATACATATTGTAGGTTACACCATTATCTTCAAGATGCCAATCAATCTCAGCCTGTTTTTCTTTGAGTAGCTTCAATCCTGAGTCTTCTATGTCCTGCAAAACCTCTTCCCAGCATTCTCGGACATTTTTATCGTTGTCATACACTTCATCAAAGGATGACTCTGAAACATAACTATCAAAAACCTGCATTTACTGTTTGGCCCACTTTCTTCTTAGATCTAATGTATTTGGATATTCGAGGCTTAAAGGTACATCTTGGAAAAGAAATACTTTATCCTCTGGTCTATCTTTATGCAATACGGCTCTTTTTGCACCGTTGACCTCTACTAAACTCTGTTTTACCACAGATGCTGAAATATATTCCACTCCACCCTGTGTATGATTAAAATCCCAGAATCTATTGACTCTTCTGGATTCTGCTTCACCTGCATTTATTGGGAATGTTTCATAGGTCCTTCCACCAGGATGAGACACAAAATAGCTCATGCCCCCAATGGATCTTTGGTTCCATTTATCAACTATATCAAAAACCAATGGCGTATCAACACCTATCGTAGGATGCAATGCTGACCATGGTTGCCATGCTTTGTATTTCACACCGGCAACAAATTCACCTTCAACGCCGGTAGGGCTTAATGGGATCACTACAGAGTTACATGTTAAAACAAAACGCTCTGGTGTGAAGTTATTGACTTTTATCTGTACACGCTCCAAGGAAGAATCAACATATCGTGAAGTCCCTTGAGAACCACTCTCTTCTCCCAGAACATGCCAAGGCTCAATTGCAGCACGCAGTTCAAGATGCACATTTTCAACCGTTGCCATCCCATATAGAGGGAATCTAAACTCAAAGAACGGATCAAACCAGTCAAGCTCGAAATTATACCCTTCGTTATTTAAATAGGCGACAATATCTTTCACATCTTCTTTTACATAATGCTCAAGTAAGAACTTATCATGGAGTTGTGTTCCCCATCGAACGAGTTTATGTTTGTATGGTTTTCTCCAAAATAAGGACACGAGTGTTCGTATAAGTAGATTTTGCATCAAAGCCATTTTAGGGTGTGGCGGCATATCAAATGCACGAAGCTCTAAAATACCGAGTCTACCTGAACTGGAATCAGGAGAATAGAGTTTATCGATACAAAACTCAGACCTGTGTGTATTACCAGTAATATCTGTCAACATATGTCTAAAGAGTCTATCTGTGATCCAAAAAGGCACTTCTTCATCAAGAGGTATTTGTGAAAATGCGATCTCTAGTTCATAAAGGTTCTCCAATCTTCCTTCATCAACACGGGGTGCTTGTGAAGTTGGGCCTATAAATGCGCCTGAAAATAGGTAAGAAAGTCCAGGGTGATGCTGCCAAAATGTAATGAGACTTCTAAGCAATTCAGGACGTCTGAGCAGTGGACTGTCTGAAGGTTTCATCGCACCGATAGTCACGTGGTTACCCCCACCTGTTCCAGTGTGTTTTCCATCAAGCATGAATTTTTCTGTTCCAAGTCTTGATTCTTTTGCATCTTTATATAATGTAAAGAGATTATCTGTTAAGGATTTCCATGACGTTACCGGCTGGATATTGACTTCTATAACACCCGGGTCTGGTGTCACCTTTATAGTGTCCAGACGTAGGTCATGTGCAGGTTCGTATCCTTCAAGTACTACTTTAATATCCAGTTTGGCAGCCACAGCTTCAATAGAAGCAATGAGTTCTAAGAAAGCATCTGTATGATTTAATGGTGGTAAAAATATATAAAGTTTTCCATTACGTATCTCTATATTTAATGCGGTACGTACAAACATATCTCCCGGGTTACTTTCAATACTGAGTGTATCGGTTTTAGCACATTTCTTTTTAGCTTTTTTATGGAATTTGGCTAGTTCGGGTACTTCTGCAAAAAGATCAGGTTCAGGGTGGGGCGCCACCTCATATTCAGGATTTTCTATAAGTGAATCCATCGGAAGTCTCAATCCCAAAGGTGAATCTCCAGGTATCAAGAGTAGACGACCTCTTCTAAATTCCCAGTTTGAACTTACCCATGTATCTTCTGTATAATTCAAAGGTAAAACAAATCCAACAGGCTTACTTAATCCTTGGCTCAATACTCTTGCAATGGTATTTCTCTCAATGGCATTATCTACATCAAAGTCTAAAGGGTCAACATCTATAGGAAGTGCCGCTTCTTTCATAATGTAATGTACCGGATCTTCAAAGGCATCAACAATATTTTCATTGCTTACACCTAAAGTCAATGATAAGGTATAAAGAAATTTTAGCGCATCCTCATTGGTGTAAGTGTAAGATGCATTCATATCGGCAAATAGACCAGGGTT
>JAPHUJ010000079.1 GCA_026193735.1 Sulfurovum sp. | reverse complement strand
TGCATGAATGTACTTTTAGGGTGCCCAATGGCACAGTGTGTTTCGTCGAAATAACTTTTACTCATCTAATTGTCTCCTTTGTTTTGATGATTCTCTTGATCGTCGTCTCTTCTACTTGTTCTCACAAGATAAATAAAGAAAGCGAACATAATAGCAAACATAAGTGTTGCTGCGATTTTTTCCCATTTGAAAATATATGTTTTTGCTTTTGGATCATATGCAAAACAATAAAGCAAGTTTTTTGCTATTGTTGGGCCTATTTTCCCCTGTCCCGCTTCCATCAGTGCCATCTTCACATCAAAAGGAAGTTGCTCGATACCGTTAAGGTAACGTGTAACTTTTCCTTCTGGTGATAACATGATTAATGCAGCCGGGTGTATATAATCAACAACTCCTGCAGGAGAAACTGATTTTTCATACGTAAAACCAACCTTATCAGCTATGATAGCTGAAGAGTTATTTTCACCTATTACAAAATGCCATGCATCATGAACATAATCTCTCGGTATTGAACTAAGCATCGTTTTTCGTTTTGCTGCTGCAAGTTCATAACCTTCATCTTCAGCAAAACCAATTGTAATTACTTTATAATCTATGTTCTCTGCTAAATCCAAACGACCTAACATTTTTGCCATATCATTTAATTGTGGTGTACAAATACCTGCACAACGAAAGTAATTTAAAGAGATCATAGTTGGTTTTCCGTCCATGAGTTTCTTCAAAGTCACACGTTCACCCTTCTCATTAATAAATGTAAGATCAAGCGGAACCATAGTTCCCAATTTTTCATTTATTCCTAATTGAGTTGCTGCATGTACTGTAACCAATAGCATTAAAAACATAAAAAGTTTTTTCATTTACCCTCCCTATTTGTTATATTTATTAAAATATAACAAATATTTTAAGATTAAACCTCTTAAATGGTAATGAAAATATATAAAAGAAGATTGATTTAATATATTTTGTAGATATTATGGACACTTAAAATAAATATTTTTAATTAAGTATAAGTTTTTATAATTTTTAATATTATATTTTGTAAAGTATGAAAGAAAAGTAGTTACATTGTTGGGAAAGTTTACGCTTTCCCTTTTGCACTTTGGATAGAATGGATGTATTGATAATCTACAGCTATGTTTTGTTCTTTAGGTAAATTTTGAGAGAGTCTGTATACCATACCTTCAAAATCATCAAACAGATAATTTGCCATAGAACCTGGGATAGGATTGATTTCATTCAGAAGCACTTCATCATCCACGACAAAGAAATCACAACGGATAATACTTCCTTTAAAAAGAGGATCATAAATCTTTTTGAAGCTCTCTTGGATCTTCACTTTTAACGCATCAGAGACATCGGCAGCCAAGACTTGTGAATCTCTGGAAAAATCCATATATTTTTTTTCAAAATCCAAAAACTCTTCTTTATGTGGTTCTTCTACGATAGAAAGTTCCCAATCATTGGTAAAAGAACCTGCCTGATTGAATTCCTTAACCCCGTTTATGAAAGGTTCTACAATAACATCTGTGTCAAATTCAAAGGCTACATCAAGTGCGTAGTCAAGCTGTGAAGCATCTTTGACGATACTCACACCAATACTGGACCCTAAGCGTACAGGTTTGATGATAACTGGATAATCCATCGAAATTTTTCTCTCATCATTTTTAGAGAGGTACTCATAGGCTACTGTCTTCACACCTAAACTCTCTGCTAAAAATTTTGTGTAAAGTTTGTTATAAGAGAGTGCCGAAGCTTCCATACGTGGTGATATGAAAGGGATATTATAGAATTCCATCATAGAAGCTATTTTTCCATCTTCTCCATCTCTTCCATGAATGAGGTTCAATGCTACATCAAAATCTACAGCTTTTCTGCCAAACATACCATCTATTTGAAAGCCGCCATTTTTAAGCGTCAATTGTTTAGATTTTTTATATTCACCTGATGAAAACAGTTTAGAATTTATCTTATCTGTATCCATAAGATAAAACTTTCTGTCACTGCTTACAAAAATATAAGTAAGTGTAGATTTTTTTAAAACTTTTTTCATCGTAATGGCAGAAACAATACTTATTTCATGTTCATAACTTGATCCACCAAATAAAATAGCTATATTCATATTATAATTCCTTCTCTCGTCATTCTCGGGCTTGACCCGTGAATCTACAAGTTTTTTCATAGTAACGTATGTACCCCTGTGTCAAGCCTAAGGATGACGAAGTGTCTAGTCTAACATCTTGGCAAATTCGCCAAATATATATGCACTTTCATGTGGTCCCGGGCTTGCTTCCGGGTGATGCTGTACAGACATAGTCGGAGAGTCATTGTATTTGAGTCCCTCGATAGTATCATCAAAAAGGTTTACATGTGTAACAGTCGCTACTTCAATAACGTTATCAGGCACATTATAATTGTGATTTTGTGCGGTTATCTCAACTGTACCGGTGATAATATTTTTCACGGGATGATTTCCGCCATGGTGTCCAAACTTGAGTTTATGTGTATCGTAACCATGAGAGATTGAAAGTAACTGGTGCCCAAGACAGATACCAAAAAGTGGTACTTTGTGCGCAATGAGTTTTTTAATCATTTCCTGTTCTTTTTTTAAGAGAAGCGGATCACCCGGTCCATTTGAAAGAAATACACCATGTATTTCTTTCGCATCTATCTTAGAAATGATCTCTTCTGCAGACATAGTATTTGGAACAACTGTTACTTCCATGCCAGCATGCGTAAGCTCATTTAAAATATTTCTTTTGATACCAAAATCCAATGCAATGATCTTCTTGGTCGTTTTAGGGGTATCATATGTAAAGGTATCT
>JAPHUJ010000158.1 GCA_026193735.1 Sulfurovum sp. | reverse complement strand
TGATACTTCCGTCTACCAAAAAGAGATTATTGCTCCTATACTTGTAGAACCTTTTAATCGAGAGTTCTATGAATGATTTTCAAAACCTTATAATCTAACATATTTTATAACGTTTCTCGCTATAACGACGTTTCAAGACCATAAAATCTATCCTCTCAATAGAAAACCTTATAAAATGTTCTATATAGGATGTTTTATAATGAAAACTATACAAATAGTACAATAGAGAATTTTATGAGAAATTAATATTTTTATTTAAATGAAAGAGGTAGATATAAATAAATCTGCAAGAAGAACTCTTGCAAATATGACCCAAGAAGAACTCTTGGAGAAAGAAGTCGAAAAGTATCGACTATCTTTTTGAGAATTGTGGAGATCTTCTCGCTTTTTTCTTTCCTGGCTTCTTTCTTTCAACTACTCTTGAATCTCTAGTAAGAAGTCCCATTGGTTTAAGAATTGCTCTGAAAGATGGTTCAAATTCTACAAGAGCTTTAGTGATACCATGTTTAAGTGCATCTGCTTGTGCAGCATAACCACCACCAAGTGTAGTAGCTTTAACATTCATAGTTTCAAGTTGTTTAGTTGCTTCAAGTGGAAGTCTAACTTTCATTTTAAGTGTTTCGTGTCCGCCTAACCATTGGTCAAGTGTTTTACCGTTAATAAGCATTTCGCCCTTACCTGGAGTTAACCAAACTTTAGCGATAGCTGCTTTTCTTTTTCCTGTTGCATAAATAGTTGCCATGCTTACGCTCCCTTATTGATTTGTGCAGTATGTGGGTGTTCAGCACCAGCATATACTTTAAGCTTTTTAAGCATTGCTCTACCAAGAGTCGTCTTTGGAAGCATACCTCTAACAGCTAACCTAAAAAGTTTCTCTGTATGGTTTTCTAACATATCACCAAGTTTTTTACTTTTAGTAGAACCGAAGTAACCACTGTGAGTAAAATACTCTTTGTCTTCAAGTTTAACACCTGAGAACTTCGCTTTTTCTGCATTGATGATAACTACGTAGTCACCACAATCTACATTTGGTGTAAATGATGGTTTGTGTTTACCTCTAAGAAGTGTCGCTACTTCAGTTAAGATACGACCAAAAGTTTTACCTTCTGCATCGATCAAAACCCAGTCACGTTGTACTTCAGCAGGTTTAAGAACTGTTGTCAATTTCATGAATTTTCCTTGTTTAAATAGAACTATTTACATCATAAATGTTCTTTTGTGGACGGATTGTACCCACTTAACCTTAAAATTTATTTAAATTAAGACTATTTTAAGGTTATTAAATCGATTCCTTCTCCTGTAAGATAAACGATCATGCCTTCTGTTCTTTTTCCCGTGATAATATGTATGGCTTTTTGATAATGTTTGACCTGTTCTTGATGTTTCAATGCATACTTTTTAGAACTCTTATAATCTATTACCAAACAATGATCATCATACTCCAGCAACAGATCTATCTGTTTTAATTCTCCCTCAAAACTAAGAGACTGTTCTTTGGTAACTTTTGCACCATAGAGTCTCTTTTGGAATGCCTTATTTTCTATCAGGTTTTTGATACGATCTTCTATCTGCACCACACTTGTGTCAGTCAACTGTTGTCCATAACGATTTTTCAAAGAGATCATTGCTGAACCCAAACTCTCTTCAGTAAAAGCACCCAACATTTCCAACGTATAATGCAACGCCGTACCAAACAGGATAGCCTCATAGTCTTTCTCTTCTTCATCTTCATGAGAAACAAGTTCTTGTATACCGTAATTTGAAAGGGTAATGTCTTTCTGTGTTTCAGGTAATGTATTCTCTTTAATCTCCTGTACTGCATTCATTTTAAGTTCACCCACAGACATTTCCCCCATATTGATTTCATCAAAAATAGAATCCTTAGGTTTCCTAATGATAATGAGTCCCTCAACTGCGCGCGTCAATGCCACATAAAGAATATTCTTTCTATCTTTAAGTTCTGACACTTTACGTGCTTCCATAATGCGCTTATACTCCTCATCAAAATTTTCTCTGCCTTTGGTTCGGTAGAGTATCTTGTCTATATGAAGGTTATCGTTGTAATGGTAGATGAGTGCTGACTTATCACTGTTTTTACGTGTAAGTTTATCTAGCAGTATGACATATTCAAATTCAAGTCCTTTGGATCCATGAATGGTCATGATCTTCGCACCATGAACCGAGTTGGCTGCTACAGAGATGGAGGAAGTGCTGAACTCATCTATAAAGGTAGGAATGTCTGAAAAGTTTGAAGCAAACTCTAGAAGTTTCAAAACATTTAGATCTTCATCAAAATATCCAAACTCTCTTACCAGTTTGTCTACCACTTGCAAAGGACTCATAAATGCTGAGAACCAAGAAATATCTATATCATCAAGACGTTTACGTACATGCAAAAGCAAAGCATGTGCATCTATCTTTTCACCATAAAAAAGATACTCTACCATCGCAACAAGTGCTGCTATTTTTGGAAGATTTTTGAGTGAACTGGAAGTCTGTAAAAGTGTCGCAATATCTTCGGACAGACATGCCTCTTGCAAACTCACCCCATCTTTATTGGTACTGACCAGAAAAGCAATGTCATTAACATCTACTCCCAGCGCTAACAGTCTTTTGGCCTGTCCTACTGCTTCTTCTATAAGTGTTTCAGACTCCAAGACTTCTACATAACCATCAGCAGCTCCCTCTTTACTCTTTTGAGATACATAGCCCTCCATCACAGGTTCAAACCATCGATTGACTTGTTCTACTACATTTTTGGAACTTCTATAGTTGGTATCCATCTGTTCTATATTCACGCCATAGTGTTCAGCTACTTTATCAAACAGCTCTTCTACACCACCACGAAAACGGTAAAGTGACTGCTTGGTATCACCTACATAAAAAAAGCTCTTAAAATCACTCTGTCCATGCCCTGAAAAGATCTCATCGATGAGTGGTTTCAGCAGTAAAAACTGTAAAGTAGAAGTATCTTGAAACTCATCCAACAGTATATGTTTGAACTTAGAATCTATTTTGAAATACAAAAACTCTTTGCTAAGACTTTCATGTAATAGTCTATAAGTAAAATAGCTCAGATCATCAAAACTCAATACACCCGAAGATTTTGCATTGGTGATCGTCGCATTTTTATAATAATCATATATTTTAAAAAGGTTATGTAAAACAATGGATTCTTTGATCTGTGACCAAAGAGCGAACTCTTTTTTAAGTAAAGCATAGAGTCCTTCTATCTCATCATTGGCCACTTTTTTAAACCATGAGTGCTCCCCCAAGGTTTCTTTTTCAAAAAGAGACTTTGCAAACAATTCTTTGATGTTCTTCGTTTCAAATTGCTTCATACAGCGTGAAGCAGCTTCCGCTTCTGCAAGTGCTTTTATCATCTTGAGTCTAAGTACTTCACAGACCTCTTCCTGTTTTGCTAAAGAGAGATTCTTTTCCTCTTGCTTGGGCAATAAAGGATCCACCTTATAAAAGTTTTGCATAAGATCAAAGATCTTCATAAAACGTTTGTCTTCTATATCCATTGCAAGTGTCACAAGGGAAGAGAGTAATCCTTCAGCCTGCACTTCTTCAAGAAAATGTTTTTCCAGTGTATCTTCACCCTGCTCTTTGGTTACAAAGTCCGGTTCAAGTCCTATCTCCAAAGAAGCAGAGCGTAAAATGGAAGAGAAGAAACTGTCAAGCGTTACGATGTAAGCGCTACTGGACAAGAATTTTGCTAACACTTCAGGCTGTTTAGTCAGCAATAATTCTCTAGTCAATCCCGTCTGTACACAGATAGCATCAGTGAAAGCCTCATTGCTTTTATCGGCCAACCTACGCAAAGAATCCACCACCCTTTGACGCATCTCAGCAGCTGCCTTATTGGTAAAAGTCGCTGCCAATATACTGCTAGGCGCTTCTCCCATAAAAAGTAAAGAGATGTATCGTACTGAAAGTGCAAACGTTTTTCCAGACCCTGCAGAAGCGGAGTAAGCCAAAAAAGGTTTAAAACTCATACATACTCTCCTCTCGTACACATCAAGGTAAACTCACAATATTTACATTTTTGTAAGTCTTCACATTTCTCAGCTATGAAACTCTTTGTTTGTTTGAGGTCTATGATATGCTGTGCCAAATATTCATTTTTCTCTTCGAGTGCTGTGATCTCTTCTATCGTTCCTCCTTCGAATATTTTGACGAATGCTAGATTTATATTTTGGTATTTTCCTATGAGCATATGATGGTAGATACTCATCTGCAGATCTGTAAGGTTCTCTAGATTCTTGGTTTTGTTGGCATCTGTTGTTGAACCACTTTTATAATCAAGGACAAGAGTATTTGTCGCATTCTGGTCTATGCGGTCTATGCGTCCCTTGAATCGTAAACCTCCTATGTCACTTTCTACTTCTAATTCTCGTTCAACTACTTTCCAGTCAGCCTTGAAATGATCTATCTGAGAAGTGACAAATCCTTTTAACTTCTCTTTCCAAAGTAATTTTTTATACGCTACTTTTGCATCATCAAAAGGAAGTAGCTTGTCTAAAAGTATGTCTAGACTTTTCTGCATCTCTTCTTTACTTTCATAGCTGTCTTTTTCTCTATGCAAATGATCTAACAGTACGTGTAAAAATGCACCTTCATTCAGTTCATCTTCTTTCTTGGCCTCTAGCTTTTGTATGTAGCGATAATAATACTTTCGTTTACACTCCAGATAGGTTTTCAGTCT
>JAPHUJ010000104.1 GCA_026193735.1 Sulfurovum sp. | reverse complement strand
TAAAATTCTTCCCCTAAAGAGAGGTTTAAAAAATCATCAAAAAATGATGTTGTGAATTCCAATGGTATATTGAGTTCTGCCTGACGGAGTGTAGCACCTTCTTTTCTGTGAAAGTTATTGATACGAATATCTGCACTATAAGTTAGATTATCCCATATAAAAGGATCCAAATATTTATGTAATTGTACCGATGGTAGGATCTGGAGCGTTTTATCATTGTTTTCTTCTCTTGTGTCTATGAAATATTTGGCATTTACGCCTGTATAATAGTCATTATTATAGGCAAAATAATTCACTCTTGATTCTTGTAAAGGTACAAGCCCAAAATGTTCCAAATTACTTTTTTGTAAATTAAGATAATCAATGTCGTTGAGATAGGTCGTGTTTATATATAAACCGTCCGTAAAGCCTTGAGGTAATTTATCAGAAAATACGCTGGAAGATTCATAGTTAAATTCAATCCCATAGTGGCTGTCATTAGGAAGAATATACTCTTCTACATAATCTGTCTTATCTTTAAAATATCCGACCCTTAACTCTCCAGACGAATGCGCGGAATCAACAAAACGCAAGGTACTGTAAAGTCCTACAGATCTTGACGTTCGAATCTGAGGGTTAAATTCCATATCCATACTTGGTGAAATGGCCCAATAGATAGGTTGCTCATAAAGGAACCCCTCATTTGATGAATATCCAAAAGCTGGGAAGAGTAGTCCTGAGCTTCGTTGTTTGTTTGTAGTAAAAGCCAAATAGGGTGTATAGAATACAGGGATATCCCACAAATATACTTTTGCATCATAGATTTTCATATAATGTGCATCACTATCGTAGAAGGAATGAGAAAAAAACATTTTCCATAAAGGATCTGAGATATCGCAACTTGAAAGCAGCGACGCACCTAAAGTATAAGTGCCCTCTTTTTTATGTGCATCATCTGTAAGCATCCATACATCATTTTCACTTACAAGAAAAAGTTCATCAAAAGTGACCTCCTTTGTGTCAGTATAGATTTCCATATGATTGCTATGTTCTTTACTGCCTTGGTATCCTATCATTTCTATCTTACCATCAAGGACAAGGAGTTTTTTGGTTTTATCAAAGTGTGCAGAAGATGCTTTGATCACAGAGTCTTCATAATAAACTACAACATTATCTTTTGCGGTCACTATGTTTTTTGTAGCGTCTAAATGTTTTGCTGTTATTTCAATTTTACTTTTATCCGGGGCAGCAGACAATAGCTGTATACCCACAATAACAGATAAAAGAAGAAAGAAAATATGTCTAGTCATTAACTACTACACAATTTGATAGTTTATCATGAAGTGTTTGTCTAAGTGGCACAAAGAATGCCATGAGAAAACCCAAGTAAAACAGTATTTCACTCGGGATTCTCACTGAAGCACGTAAAAATGCCTTCTGGAAACTTGGCGTATTCCCTGTTTCCAAATCTATCACTTTGATCTTCATGATATATTTACCTAGAGTCATACCATTTTGCCAGATTAAAACCGTATGATAGATCAGTTTAATAGAAAGTATGACTAGAAGATTTTGAGCGATAAAAGCATTGACACTCTCCACTGCTGATTCATCTAGTACTGTAATATTTGAGAAAACTGCAGAAAACTGATTGTAAAAAATAATAATAAAAAATACAGAGATAACGAGATCATCTATCACAAAAGAGGTAATTCTTTTTTGACTACTTGAAATAGATAAAGAAAGTGGTTCAGACATCTCTACTCCCTAGAGTGCCTGGTAAGCAATGTCTGTACGACACTGCTTACCTGCAAAGTGCACTTGTCCTACCAGCATATAAGCACGTTGTTGTGCCTCTCTGATACTATCACCGACACCCACACAAACCAGTACTCTTCCGCCAGTGGCATAGAGTTTTCCATCTTCACCACGCGTTACACCAGCATAAGAGATATGTGCATTTTCACGCACATCTTCATGGTAAATATCATCTATGATGATTTCTGCAGGAGGTGTATTTTTATAAGGGTAATCCTTACTTGCCATTACAACACCTACTGCATATTTCTCATGAAACTCTATCTTTGCATTTTTAAGATCACCCGTTGCTGCCTTATAGAACAGTTCAGATGCAGGAGACTTGAGCAAAGGCATCAACTCTTCACATTCCGGGTCGCCAAAACGTACATTATACTCAAGAATGATAGGCTCGCCTTTCACCACCATCACTCCGATAAAAAGCACACCGGTAAACGGCATACCCTCAGCTTCCATACCCTTAAGCGTAGGCTCAATGACCCTCTCATCCAACTTACGATAAATCTCATCATTCACTAGAGGTGTTGGCGCATACGCACCCATACCGCCTGTATTTGGACCTTCATCATTGTTCAGTAGTCTTTTATGGTCCTGTGCTGCAGGGAGAACAACATAATCTTTACCATCACAGATAGCAAACACAGAAAGCTCATAGCCGTCTAAAAACTCTTCAACGACAATGCTTGTTCCAGCATCGCCAAATGCATTGCCAGAGAGCATTTCACCTGCAGCCTTTTTTGCTTCATCATGACTTTGAGCAATGATCACACCCTTCCCGCCACAAAGTCCATCTGCTTTAACCACGATAGGTGCTTCAAGTGTCATGATAAAATCATACGCATCCTGAAGCGAGTCTGTCTCTATGTATTTTGCGGTAGGAACATTATGACGGGCAAGAAAGTTTTTCATAAAGATCTTAGAACCTTCAAGCTGTGCTGCCTGAGCCGTAGGTCCAAAGATAGTAAGACCTCTTGCCTCAAATACATCTACGATACCATCAACCAACGGACCTTCTGGACCAACGATAGTGAGATCAACATCATTATTCTCAACAAAATCAGCTAATCCAGAAAAATCACTGATACTTAAATTCTCACCTAATGCATCAGTAGCTCCGTTACCCGGAGCAAAATAAATCTTCTCTACATTTTCATCTTTAGTCAATGCCAAGCCAATAGAATATTCTCTACCGCCCGCACCTATTATTAATACGTTCATAAAATTTTCTCCGAAATAAAAAGTCTCATACCTACTTTATAGGGACGCTTAGTAGTGATGAGAGTTGTGCGTAGAGGGTTTTCAAAAGGAGCTGCAGACGAACTTCCTGTTCATCAATGCTCTTTTTGAAAAGCCTATGCGTGCAAATATCGTCACCAATAAATGCCCCGGGTGGGCGTTCTGCTTAAAGTCGGCCCTATATAGCCAACGGTGCAGGAGAGAGTCTCTCTTTAGGGGATAATTTCTCGCCGACCAAGTCAAGCTCAAACGAAAGCTTCCACGCACCAAGAGACTACATGTCCCACTAAGATTAATGTTGGACCCCAAATACAGTAGTCGCACCACCTAGGTTAAATTTATTATAACCTATTTGGAGTTAGAAGTGAGTAAAATATTATAGGGAAGGACGTTTTTCTAGAAAAGCTAGACAAAATTACGTTGTCACTAGGACTTGCTAAAGCTATACACTACGATAACTTCAGCGGTAAGCTCTTGTGTCTAGCCACACTTCTTGCTTTTGCGATACAAGCATCTATAAGTGGTGTATCTGCTATTTTATAGCGTGCATGCGTAGGCAAATGTACTCTTGTGGATTCACCTATCACGACTGCCGTATAACTCTCATCCCATTCAAAATTTTTCAAAAAACAATGAATGGTAGAGGGTGATGTGAAAATGATAATAGCATCTTTAATAGGTTTCTCTTTTTTCTCATAACTGATACAGGAAGTCTCATAAATGATTTGTTCTTCAATTTCCAATCCTTCTTTAGAGAGAAAGTTTTTTGAATCAAAAGAGACTTCTTTAGGCCTTAGATACAAGATCTTCTTATCTTTAAAGGTTGTGATTATATCTTGGCCTAGTGTTTTCCCATAAAATGATCTTGGTTGGTAAAGAACTTTCCCGCCCAAAGATCTTATCTCTTTCGCAGTGGCTGAACCTATAGCTAAACAAGGATATTTTCTCCATTCAGGATTTAATGCTTCTGCACTCTTGACAGCCTGTTTGGAGGTAAACATAAGTGTGTCACATGTTGACAGATCTAATGGTGTTTCAATCAGAGAAAACTGAATCATGGGAAAATGTATTGTTCCTTCTTTCGCTAAAGGAGACAAAAGATAGATCCCTATATTTTCCGAGTGCATTAATCTTCTTTAATTTTTTTAATGAAAGTCTTTCCAGCAAATAGTGCATCATTCACATGTTCATCATCATAGGGGTCAAAATGTGGTGAGATACTCCACTTTTTCTTCGTATCTAGTGACATAATTTTTTCCTCTACTTCATCTGCAATACGATGAGCTTCGATCAATAGCATATTGGGACGTAAGACCATGTGAAAGTCTACAAAGTTTATACTCCCGTCAGTACGTGTCTTGAGCCAATGATAAGAAGTCACTTCCGGGTGATTAGAGATGATTTCACCGATCTTTGCCACTATGTCACCACTCAATGAACGGTCTAAAAGTATCTCTATCCCCTCTTGTATGATCTCATACGCAGAATAGATGATATAAAGCCCTATACCTAAACCAAACAGTGCATCAATAGCATCAATGCCTGTCATATGTACTAAACCTAATGCTACCAAAACAGCTGCATTGCTCCAAAGGTCCGTCTTGTAATGTAAAGCATCTGCTTTGATGACAAGATTGTCTGTCTCTTTTGCCACTTTTAATAGATAATTCACCAAGACATAGGTTATGATGAGTGAAAATGCCATTGCTACAATAGAGGGAGTAAGTAACGTAGTCTCTGTTCCTTTGTTTAGCTTTTTAATGGCTTCATAAATAATATATATACCAGAAATGGTAATGATCGTTCCTTCTATCACCGCAGCGATAGCTTGGACCTTACCTTTACCATAATGGTAGTCTTCATCTGGGTGCTCTTCTGACTTTTTAATAGCAAAAAAGTTAAAGGCAGAAACCAACATATCTAGAAGTGAGTCTATGGCAGAAGCAAGTACGGCCACTGAACCACTTGCTACTCCAAGGACCAACTTTATGATCAGTAAAAGTGTTGCAATTGAACTTGATACAAGCGTTGCCCGTTTTTGTGGTGACATTTTTAGCTCTTTATCCATTATTTCCTCTTTTTTCTTTTAACATTATCATCACTTCACGTAGCGTGAACAAAACGGCTACAATAAAGTAAAGTATGAGAAATACAAACATAACCGCACTCACTTCTACTAGCAAAGGGAAAAAATGCGTAATACGATACACAATACCAAACACCACAGTAAATTTGATTGTATTATGTATGCGTAAATATACTTTTTCTACATTTGTTTTATTATACACTTTTTTGTTTATGGTTTTTTGTTGTTGCTTATCTAAAAAAACATACATCTTACGTAGAAGATATCGAGATATTATGATAAGCACAGCTATTCTAAGTAATGTAAAGAACAATGAAATCCAAAAACCTTCTGGTATCTTAGCCCATAATTCAAAGAGCAGTGCTTTAAGACTCATCCCTTCCGAGAGGTAATAGATACAAAAAGCAAACATGCCAATAAGTCCAAACCATAATAGTACTTTGAGTATAAAAAACAGATATTTTTTTGCTTTGTCTATTTTAAGCTTATTTTTTTCATATGAAGAGGTATTTTTCATCAAGCCAAAGGCAAAATGATAATGCAACTTAAGCATAATGTATACTACAATTACAGCCACTAAAAATACACCAAAGGCAATAATTTCTTCGTAGAAATTTGGAATATCCATATTTGATGTCCTCATAGTTAAATGAAAAATGATTTTAACATAAATTAGGTTTAAATAACACCTCTAGTTTTGTCCCTACTATAAGGGAGTAAAGATAAAATTTGAATGTTTCAATATCTAAACTGTCCACACCTAATGAAAACTTACCCTCTATAGTAAAATTTATGCTACCATAACATAACAACTTACAAAAAATATATCTATGTGAATAGTAAGTAAATTTTAATTTATGGGTACTCCTGAATGAATCATACAGATGACGATATGGAAGAAGATAATTTAGACCAGGCTATTGATAACACAGAAATATCATTCAAAGAACGGCTGACATATGATAAATTGAGTTTTTATTATATCTCATTGCCTATTATGCTTGTCGGGAATCTTTTAGGTGCATTCCTCTTGTGTGCGATACAGTTGGAGTCAGTGGATCTCTATTCCATTAGCATCTGGCTTCTGGTCAGCTTTATAATGTTCCTATATAGATTTTATCACTATTATCTCTTTAGGGGTGAGAGTGAGATCAATAAACTGAGAGATGCAGATATCTGGCTTGACAGATATTATTCTAACACTTTAATTTCCGGTATTGTCTGGGGAAGCAGTGCATTTTTAATGTTCCCTGAATCAGGGCTGTTAAACCAAATGATCGTACTTTTCTTTTTATTTGCTATTGGTTTTTCGGCTATGGGTATATTGGCAGCAAAACGTGATCTGCTTTTAACATATGCATTGGTCACATATGCCCCTATTATTTTGCGTTTCTTTTTTATGGAAGATGAGCTTTACACCAGGATCGCATATATTATTCTTGCCTTAATGCTTATCATGATACTTACAGCAAACTATTATGGAAAAGTGATCAATAATGCATTGAACAATCGCCAACACTTCATGACCATAAAACATACACATGAAAAACTCAAAGAGCGTTTTTTCTCTTTGTTTGAACGTGCACCAGTTGGTATTTATTATTATAATCCTTGGTTGGAACTTCAGGATGTCAACATGCACTTTATGAAAATGAATAAAGTAAAAGATAAAGAAGAATTACTCAATACAAATCTACATAATTTATCTAACCATCAAATCATTGAAGCACACAAGGAAGTATTTAGAGGTAAAACAGGAAATTACCGTGGTCCTTTTGAAGTCCTCAATAGCAAAGAGAATTTTTATGTGAATCTTTCAACCGTACCCATGATTGATGCAGAAGGAAACGTCGCAGGGGGTATCACCATTATCAATGATATCACCAATGAAGTCACTGCAAAAGAAGAGATGATCAGAAATGCCTATTATGACATGCTTACCAATATCCCAAATCGTACACTCTTCTTAGATAAATTGAAATCCTTTATTGAACATAAAAAACAAAATGGAGAATATGCCGCTTTACTTTTTCTTGATATGGATCACTTCAAGAAAGTCAATGAAACCTATGGGCATGATGTAGGTGACCAACTGCTTAAACAGGTGGTAAAACGTATTGAGAATACCATAGGAGGTCATGAGCTCTTTGCCCGTATCACTGGTAATAAGTTTGTTATTCTCATCTCTTCTTTAGATAGAAATAAAACACTTTCAAAAGAGATGACATCAAAGTATATAAGTACAATTCAAGATAAATTTATTGAACCGTTTAATTTGGTAGGCAATGAATATCATGTAAGTTTCACCATAGGTATTGTACTTTTCAATAACCGTGATATCTCTGCCTATGACCTCCTTAAACGTTCAGAAACAGCAATGTATGAAGCGAAGAAGAATGAAAGAGGTACAAGCCTATTCTATCAAAGTATTATGAGTCAAGAGATAGAGGAAACGCTTATGTTAGAAAATGATATTCACAAAGCCATGAAAAATGATGAGTTCATTATATATTATCAGCCTCAATTGGATGTAAAACAAAACAAGATCATCGGGGCAGAAGCACTCATACGATGGGATCATCCGGAAAAAGGTTTTATTCCTCCTACAACCTTTATTCCTGTTGCTGAGGAGAGTGGTATCATTATCAAACTAGAAGAGTGGATCATCGATAAAGTCTTACGTGAGATCAAAAGCTTAAGTCGGCGTCTAAGCGGCTTCCCCTTAGATCATATCGCTATTAATATTTGTACCGTACACTTCTTACAGCCCCACTTTGTAGAAAAACTTATGTTACAGTTACATGAACACGGAGTGAAACCTGAATGGATTGAACTAGAGATAACGGAGAGTGGCATTATGCGCAACATTGATGATGCGGCAAAAAAGATCAAAGAATTAAAAAGTTTCGGTTTTACTTTCTCTATAGATGACTTTGGTACAGGATACTCTTCTCTTTCATATCTCAAGGAACTGCCTGTCGATATGATTAAAATAGACCAGTCTTTTATTATGCACATGAATGAAAGTAAAGGTGATGCCACAATTGTTGAAGCCGTTATTGGAATTGGTCAAAAATTTAATATTAAGGTTTTGGCAGAAGGTGTGGAAGATGAGCCAACATTAGAAGCTCTAAAAAAGATGAGCTGTGACATATATCAAGGATACTATGGATATAAAGGTATGCCCATAGAGGATTTTGAGAAACTTCTTTGATACATGTTCTAGAGATACACCATAGAAAATAGTGTATCTCTCTGGACTTACAGTACCTGTGTCGCCAAAGAAGCTACCCTCGAAACAAATGCTCCCTTATCTTTAGGCTCAAGTCCCTCAGACAGTTTTGCAGAATCTAATAGTATCCATGCTAGGTCAGAAAAAAGAGCTTTGTCATCAAGGTTATCCAGCTTCTTGATCATCTCATGGTCAGGGTTGATCTCTAAAATAAGAGGTATCTCCGGCATCTCTTGTCCCATCTGTGCAAACATCGCCGCCATACCGGCCATAGGATCTGAACTGTCTTTAAGTACACATGATGGACTGGATGTAAGTCTTGTAGAAGTTTTAACTTCTTTGACCTCTTCTCCCAGTACTTCTTTAATCTTATCTGTAAGAGATTTAAACTCTTTAGAGATCTCTTCTTTCTCTTCTTCACTCTTAGAGTCCGGAGCATCAATCGTTGTGATGTCTTTAAGACTCCACTCTTTATAAGCTCCTATCATAGGAGTAACGATACTGTCTACCTCTTTATCATCCATAATGAGTACTTCAATGTTTGCTTTTTTATACGCTTCAAGCAAAGGTGAGTTTCTAAGTACTTTTTCATCATCACCAATGATATAATAAATCTCTTTTTTATCAGAATTTCCTCGACTCACATACTCTTCAAATGAAACAAGTCCTTCCTCTGTTGAACTTTTGTACTTCACTAGTTCAAGAAGTAATTCTTTGTTAGTATGGTCTATATAGATACCCTCTTTCATCACTTTGTTATACTGTGAAGTAAATATTTCTGCTTCTTCACCACTAAGTTTTTTGATTGCTTGAAGTATTTTCTTTGTTGAACTTTGTTTGATGTTAGCTAAAATTCTATTTTCCTGAAGTAACTCACGGGAAACATTCAGCGGTAGATCTTCAGAGTCTATGATACCCTTTACAAAACGCAAATATGGCGGTAATAATTCCTTGCTGTCATCGGTAATAAACACACGTTTCACATAAAGTTTCACACCTGCTTCGTAGTCTGCTCTATACATATCCATAGGAGCTGTTTTAGGGATGTAAAAAAGCGTCGTAAACTCGTTTGCTCCTTCTACTTTATTGTGAAGGTGTACCAACGGTTCATTATCACCATGAGAAATCGTTTTATAAAATTCAATATAATCTTCTTTTTTTAATTCAGATTTAGAGAGTGTCCATAATGCAGTAGCTGCATTGATCTGCTCTGATTTATTGACCATTTTAGTCGTTTTATCATCGCCTTCACCCTCTGTCTCTTCTTCTGAGTAATTCAACATAATAGGGTACGCGATGTGGTTAGAGTACTTCTTCACAACCTCTTGCACTCTCCACTTGTCTAAAAACTCTTTTTCATCATCTTTAAGCTTGATATAGATAATTGTTCCATGTTCTTCTTTAGTCACAGGTTTTACTTCATATTCACCTGTACCGTCTGTACTAAACATATAGGCTTGCTCTTCGCCCGCCTTTTTAGAAATAACATCTACATGGTCTGCTACCATAAACACAGAGTAGAACCCTACCCCAAACTGACCTATGAGATTTGAGTCTTTTTTAGCATCACCTGTAAGATTTTCCATAAAGGCTTTTGTACCGGACTTAGCAATGGTCCCTAAATGATCCATTAAGTCTGCTTCATTCATACCTATACCATTATCACCGATAGTAAGAGAGTTATCTTCTTTATCCAATTTTATGAAAATTTTT
>JAPHUJ010000095.1 GCA_026193735.1 Sulfurovum sp. | reverse complement strand
GTATGTTCAAATCTTTGTGACATTGTTGGTTTCATCTCTTTTTTCATCAATCCATCGAAAGACTCAACCATATCTGTAAATGCTTTTCTCGAATCAGCATCTTTCTCACCAATGATATCTAACATAGTATCTGGAGCAAGGTGTCCGTACCATGTGTTATCATCATTTGCTGCATCAAGTTTTTTGTACCCAAAAAAGTTATATGGAGCATACGCACCAAAATCCGGGTTTTTAAGCAAAAGTGGTCTAAGTGCTTCTTTGTTCACAAGTCCAAAGAAAGAGATCATCTCTAAAGTCTTCTCTTTAAATTTATTGTAATAGTGCACTTGGATATCTTTATTCGCTGCTACTGTAGAGTAACCGATCGTATCTATCTTTTTGATCAACCCATCTAGCTCTGCTATTGCATTACCTTTAGAACCATATAGCTCTGCGGTTAACTTTACATCTGCCTTGTTTGACTGCACGTCAGCTTGTGCTATACCTACAAGCATCAGAAATGCTAGTATTACCTTATTTATTCTCATTTTTTCTCCTTATATTGTTAAATAGTATATCCTATGATAATAGAAATTATATTAATATGTGTTTAACAATGAAAGAAACTGTACTTTTAAAAAACGCTATTTTAGCAAGACTGCAAAAGACAATAAAAGATATCAATTTGATACTAGTTTCAATTAATTCTAGCATTCCAAATACACAAAGTATCTCATGCTATAATCCCAGTATGTATAAACAAACCCATCAAAACATCCAAAACTGGTACCAACACAACGGACGACTGGATCTTCCCTGGCGTAATACAGATGAAGCTTATTACATCTACCTCTCTGAAGTGATGCTTCAGCAAACACAGGTTAAGACCGTTTTGGAACGTTATTATATTCCCTTTATAGAACGTTTTCCTACCCTACAAGCTTTAGGAAAAGCACCGCTGGATGATGTACTGAAAATGTGGGAAGGGTTGGGTTATTATAATCGGGCAAAGAACTTACATCAGACTGCGGTGCTTGTAGATACGCTGCCAAAGGAGATAGATGAACTCATAAAACTTCCTGGCATAGGTAAAAATACTGCACATGCAGTAGCTGCCTTTGCCTTTAATCAACCCGTTCCCATTATGGAAGCCAATGTTAAACGTATACTGTGCCGTTTGCACAAACTCAAAACCCCTAATGATAAAGCGCTTTGGGACATCGCTTATGACTTGGTGGATAAAATCAATCCCTTTGACTACAATCAGGCCATGATGGATATAGGGGCAACTATTTGTTTACCTAAAAATCCCAAGTGTGATCTCTGTCCGCTTAGTGATATTTGTAAAGGACAGGGGGAACCTACACTTTATCCTACAAAAAAGAAACGTGTTGTGCCAACCAGAGAACAAAACATACTGGTTCATGTTTATGATGATAGACTCTCGCTTGCACAGAGAAAAGGAAAGTTCTTGCATGGCCTCTGGGGATTTGAGAGTGTTGAAGTTCCACATTGTGCTGCTGTGTATATAGGTGAAGTGACCCATGCCTATACACACTTTAAACTTATCTGCAAAATCCATATCTACTATGAAAATAGCCCTGAACAGGTAGATTACTTTTCTGAAGAAGAGATAGAAAAACTTGCTATCTCCAAAGTGGATGAGAAGATAGTTAAATTAACTAGTCAGTTTCTAAAATACAGTTGATCGTATGAGCTTACTGCTGAAGTTATCGAAGAGTGATAGCTTTAGTAGGTCACCGTGACAACGTAGTTTTTGGGCTTGCTTAAAAGCGTTCTCATTGATCATAGAAGATAGTTAAATTGTTTTTAGCTACAATGTGAAAAATAGTTATAGGGTATGCCATGAACAAAGAAGAAGAATTTGAACAAGCTGTGACCAAAGTCCTTGAACTTTTAGGAGAGGATCCTAAACGTGAAGGACTGCTTAAAACACCAAACCGTGTGGTCAAAGCTCTAAAGTTTCTTACAGAGGGTTACGACCAGGATCCAAAAGAGATACTGAATCAGGCACTCTTCAGCACAAGCAATGATGAGATGGTACTAGTACGTGACATCGAGTTTTACTCGATGTGTGAGCACCATATGCTTCCTATCATCGGACGTGTCCATGTGGCATACATACCGGACGGAAAAGTTGTAGGCCTTTCCAAGATCCCTCGTATCGTCAATGTCTATGCCAGACGTCTGCAGATACAAGAACAAATGACTGAACAGATAGCAGATGCCATTTTGGAAACTATACAACCTAAAGGGGTAGCCGTAGTAGTTCACGCACGTCATATGTGTATGGAAATGAGAGGTGTACAAAAGATCAATTCAACTACCGTAAGTTCTGCACTTCGTGGTCTCTTCAAAAGTGATGAACGCACTAGAAGTGAATTTTATAACCTTATCAACACGCCTACCCCTTCTAATTTTTAAACTGACATCGGACTTTGTTCGATGTCAGTTCTTCAGCAGAATATTCACATAGCTAGCTTATCTTTTTATTTTGAGACTCTCCATTGATTCAAATCAAGGGTATTTAACTTAATTCGGAGTATAATTGTCCTCTTTAATTCTATATTTTATGTTAGTTTAAGAATAACTGCGTAATATGCAGAAAACTAATTAGGACTAAATTAGTCTTAATTAAAATGAGTATCGTTATAAATTAAAAACAAATTAAAATTCTGAGTGCTAAACGAAGCTTTAGTGAGAGGAATTTGAAAGGAACTTTGTTCCTTTCGAAGGAGAATAATATATGAAAGTCTATTTAGACAATAATGCAACAACCATTGTTGATCCAGCAGTATTTAGTGAAATGGAACCTTATTTTGTACAAAGATATGGTAATCCAAATTCACTTCACTTATTTGCCAGTGAAACACATCCTGCTATTAAAGATGGTATGGAAAAGATCTATGCAGGTATACATGCCCCTAGAGAAGACTCTGTGATCATCACTTCTTGTGCAACAGAGAGCAACAACTGGGTACTCAAAAGTATTTACTTTGAATACATCCTTACGGGTAAGAAAAATCATATTATGGTAAGTGAAGTTGAACATCCTTCTGTCATCGCTACAGCGAAGTTTATAGAGAGCATGGGTGCTAAAGTCACTTATTTGCCTATCAACCATGAAGGTATTATTGACCCGCAAACAGTGAGAGACAATATCACTGAAAATACTGCATTGGTTTCTATCATGTGGGCAAACAACGAAACTGGTGCTATCTTTCCGATAGCAGAGATAGGTGATATTTGTGAAGAACATAATGTACTTTTCCACACAGATGCAGTACAAGCCATAGGTAAAACACCTGTAGATGTACAAGCTATCAATGTAGATTATCTTACCTTTTCTGCTCACAAATTCCACGGACCAAAAGGTGTGGGTGCCTTGTATGTGAAAAAAGGTAAAGAACTTATACCTCTTTTACATGGTGGAGCTCAAATGGGTGGTTACCGTTCAGGTACACTCAATGTTCCTGGTATCGTAGGTATGGGTAAAGCGATGGAACAAGCCATTGATGCACTTGAATTTGAAATGACAGAAGTTAGAGAGATGAGAGATGCTTTTGAAGATGAACTTCTTAAGATCGAAGACACGTTTGTTGTAACTCCTAGAGAAAAAAGAACACCAAATACCATTCTTATCTCATTTAGAGGTATCGAAGGTGAGTCAATGCTATGGGATCTCAACCGTGCGGGTATCGGTGCAAGTACAGGATCTGCCTGTGCAAGTGAAGACTTGGAAGCAAACTCAGTAATGGAAGCTATCGGTGCTGCAGAAGATCTGGCACATACGGCTATTCGTTTTTCACTGAGCCGTTACACCACACAGGAAGAGCTGGACTATACACTTGAAACTGTAAAAGAAGCTGTAAAAAGACTTAGAGGTATCTCTAGTTCATATGCATATGCGCCAGAAGGTCACAAAAGTGGTCTCGACTCGCATCATCATTAATAATAATAGAATATAAAGGAAAAATTATGGGAATAGATAGTCTAATAGGCGGTACCATCTGGGATGAGTACAGCGATAAAGTAACAAATTTAATGAATAACCCACAAAATATGGGTGAAATCACAGAAGAACAAGCGGCAAAAATGGGTGCTAAACTCATCGTGGCTGATTTTGGTGCAGAGAGTTGTGGAGATGCGGTAAGACTTTACTGGGCAGTACATCCCATGAGTCATGTGATCATGGAATCTAAATTCAAAAGTTTTGGATGTGGTACAGCAATCGCCAGTTCTGATACCATGGCTGAGTTATGTAAAGGTAAAACAGTTGATGAAGCAGTCAAGATCACCAATATTGATGTTGAAATGGCTATGCGTGATGATATCAACACTCCAGCTGTTCCACCACAAAAAATGCACTGTTCTGTTATGGCGTATGATGTTATAAAAAAAGCCGCTGCACAATACAAAGGTGTAGACATGGAAAGTTTTGAAGAAGAAGTGATCGTCTGTGAATGTGCACGTGTAACCCTTTCTACACTTCAAGAAGTGATCCGTCTTAATGATCTTACAACTATAGAACAGATAGCTGATTACACTAAAGCGGGTGCATTTTGTAAATCATGTATCAAACCTGGTGGACATGAAGCGAAAGATATTTATCTTGTAGATTTACTTGAAGAGCATGAAAAAGAAAAACTGGCAGGATCTGCAACACTTGGTACTTCAGGTGATTCTTCTGTAGATTTTGCTCAAATGACTATTGTTCAACGTATCAAAGCGGTAGATAAAGTTGTAGATTCTCATATCAGACAAATGCTCGTCATGGATGGTGGAGATATGGAAATACTAGATATCAAAGAGAATGGTGCAAACTTTGACATTTACATCAGATACCTTGGTGCATGTAGTGGTTGTGCAAGTTCAAGTACAGGTACACTCTTTGCTATTGAGAATATTCTCAAAGAAAAACTAGATATGAATATCAGAGTTTTACCTATATAAATTCTTCTTTTTTCCTCAAATCCAAGTATTAACTTGGGTTTGAAAATACCTTATCTACCATTAACTGTAACGTAGTCTTTCCTCTAAAATAATTTTCATTGACTGTATACGTAATATTCACTTTAGACCCTATTTCAAAAACCTCTTTGGTTTTAAACTTCACCCCTTGCATCACAATCCCATCTTGAGCAAAAGAAAAACGTAAATGTTCACCCTCTTTACCCATAGTATCTGCTTGCAGTATCTCTACATTTGTTGAAATAAACTTTGGCGTAGTGTTTCCTTGTCCATAAGGCTCATACTTTTTAACGATAGTTGTCAGTTCGAAAGAGATAGCTGAAAAGTGTAGATTCCCCACTATTTCAGGATCAAATATTTCTTTAACATAGTCACCTTCCCTAAAGTTTTTCTGTACTTCTGTTTTAAACGCTTCTAAGCTCTCTTTTTTCAAAGAAAGACCAATGGCTGCCTGATGTCCTCCAAACTTCTCTAAGTGGATTCTGGCACCATCAACGATACCAAAGAGATCACACTCCCCAAAACTTCTACCGCTTCCTTTAAGTAGACCTTCTTCACTTTGACTGAGTACGATACACGGTTTTTCACATGCCCGTGCCACTCTTGCAGCTACTATGCCTACCACACCTTCATGCCACGCTTCACCTACTACAACAATCACTTCATCTTGGTGATTCACTTCTAACATTGCTTTATGCGTGATATCCTGTTCTGTGGCTTTTCTAAGGGTGTTAAATTCTATGAGACGTTCAAGTCTTACTCTTGCATCATATATATTTGTTGAAGCTAAAAAATCTACCGAAGAAGAAGCATCTTCCATTCGACCTGCACTATTGAGTAGAGGTGCTAAGAAAAATCCTATATCTTCTGCATTTAATCCCTCTTTCTGGCTATGTTCCAAAAAAGCTTTTATTGCTGGTCTTTTACTGCTGTTAAGGGATTTAATACCTGCTAAGACCATCGTTCTATTAATGTGTTGTAATGGCATCATATCTGCAATAATAGCAATAGAGACTAACTCCATATACGCCATCATATCTATTTTCACATCTAATGCATTTTTAAGTGAAGCTATAAGATACCAGGCGATCTGTGCACCGCATACATCAGCGTAAGGAAAATCACATTCTTCTTGCTTTTGATTTATAATAGCATAGGCTTCTGGTACTTCAGGTGCTAAAAGATGATGGTCCGTAATGATGAGATCTATCCCCTCTTCTTTACAAAGTTTTGCAGCATATACAGCAGAAATACCGTTATCTACTGTTATAGCTAGATCTGTACCGAGTATACGAGGTATGATATTTGCAGAGAGTCCATACCCATCTCTAAAACGGTTAGGAATGATCCATTCTATGTCGTACTCTATCTCTTCGAAAAAAATTTTCATCAAAGTAGTTGAAGTTACTCCATCCACATCATAATCACCGATAATGGTTATTTTCTCTTTGTTTTGTATGGCTAAAACTATACGCTCAGTTGCTTTATCCATATCTTTAAAAGTGGATGGTTGAGGGAGATCACGTAAAGTGAGAAATCCTTCTTCAAAACGCGTTTGAAGAAGTGTTTGTAAGGTGTGAAGTGTAATCGTAGGATAAACCTTAGACATTTATTCAGATTTATTATCAATAGATGCTTTTACAAATGCCATGATCGATGGATTTGGATTTTGAAGTCTTGAAGTAAATTCCGGGTGAAACTGTACACCTAAAAACCACGGGTGATCTTTCACTTCAACTGCTTCAATAAGCCCGTGTGATTCACCTGTAATATCTAGACCATTGGCTTCAAATGCTTCTCTATATTTAGGATTTGCTTCATATCGATGTCTATGTCTTTCAAAAATAATAGGGGCATCATATGCTTTTCTCAGATTAGAACCTTCTTTTGTTTCACATTCATATTCACCAAGACGCATGGTTCCACCCATTGGAGATGTTGTTGTTCTTACTTGTTTTGAACCACTTGCATCTATAAATTCATCGATAAGATAAATGATAGGAGTTGGTGTATTTTTATCAAATTCTACAGAATTTGCATCTTCAATTTTAAGTACATTTCTAGCAAATTCTATCATTGCCAGCTGCATACCAAGGCAAATACCTAAAAATGGTATTTTATTTTCTCTTGCATACTGAATAGCTTTAATTTTTCCTTCAACACCGCGTTCACCAAAACCACCTGCAACCAAAATACCATCACAATCATTCAAATATTTTTGGGCACCGTCATCTTCGACTTTTTCACTGTCAACCCATTTAATATTTACTTTATGATCTAAATGTGCACCTGCATGAATAAGTGCTTCTGTAAGGGATTTATAAGACTCTTTCAAATCCAAATATTTACCGACAAATGCTATTTTAGTTTCAAAACTTGGTTTAATGATCTTATTTACAAGATCTGCCCATTCATCCATTTTTGGTTGACAATTTTCAAGGTCTAATTGTTTACAAATAGGTGTTAACATATCTTGTTTTAAAAAGTTCAACGGTACTTCATATATCGTAGGTGCATCTATAGCATCAATGACCGAGTCTTCATCTACATCACAACTGTATGCTATTTTTCTTTTTAAATCTGAAGGAACAGGTTGTTCTGCTCTAAGAACAAGCATATGAGGTGCGATACCTATACGTCTAAGTTCTTGAACTGAGTGTTGTGTTGGTTTTGTTTTAAGTTCTCCGGCAGCTTTGATATAAGGTAAAAGTGTGACATGGATATTCATCACTTGATTTTTACCAAATTCATGTTTCATTTGTCTAATCGTTTCTAAAAATGGTAAACCCTCTATGTCGCCTGTAGTACCGCCCAATTCTACAATAAGAATATCTTTATTTTCACCAGCTCTTACAATTCGTTCTTTAATTTCATTTACAATATGAGGAACTACTTGAATTGTTTTACCAAGATACTTTCCTTTACGTTCATTTTCTATGACTGTTTTATAGACAAGACCTGTTGTAAAGTTATTATTTTGTGTAAGTGAAGTATCTAAAAATCTTTCATAATGACCTAGATCCAAATCTGTTTCAGCACCATCTTTGGTGACAAAAACTTCACCATGTTCAAGTGGTGACATAGTACCTGGATCTACATTGATGTATGGATCAAGTTTTAAAACGCCTACACGTAGTCCTGTATGTTTTAGTAATGTTCCTACACTCGCAGCAGTAATACCTTTTCCTAAAGAACTAAGTACTCCTCCAGTAACAAAAATATATTTTGTTTTATTTTCACTCATATAACGTTTTTCCTTTTATGCAACAATTGGCATGATGATTGTAATGAAATTATCGTCTTTTACAATAAATGGTAAAGATGGTTCATTAAGTTCAATAGTAAATTCATTTTTATTTGTTTGTGAAATAAAATCTAAAATATATTTACTATTGAATGAAAGTTCAAATTTGTCATTTAAACCTGTATTGATCTCTAATTCAGTTTTAGCTTCGACATTATCTGCACTTAGAGAATTAAAAATAATTGTGTCAGATAATAATGTCATTTTTATTTCTTGTGAAATAGTTGTTATCATTTTAATAGCATTAAGCATCTCTTTTTTGGGAAGTACGATTTGATGTTTGGTAGAAGAGGGAATAATACGTTGATAATCAGGAAATTTACCATTGATAAGTCTTGTATAAAAATAATAATTTTCATTTCTAATGATAAGATTTGTTTCATCAAAGAAAATATCTATTTGATCTAAAAATAATTTTTGTATTTCTAAAATAGCTTTTTTAGGGACAATTAGAGAAAGTTCTTCACTATTATTACCTGGTATTGTTGCTATAGCTAATCTTCTAGTATCAGTTCCAACTAAATCTGTAGCATTATTTTTTATATTGATCAAAGCACCGTTAAGTTCAAACTTTGGATTGTTTGTATCAATTGCGGGAGAGATCTTTTTAAGATTTTGGATCAAACTTAAAGAATCTAAAGAAATTTGTGCTTTATCTTCTATAGATGGGAATGATGGATAAGAGGTTGGATCAAATGTAGGAAGTTTAAATTTTGAATGATTTTGTTTTATAATAAGTGTATTGTCTAAAAGTTCTAATGTAATTTCATCGTCTTTTAAAATACGTATTATATCTAGAAGTTTTTTACCATGTGCAGTAAATGATCCTTCTGCTTCTATACTAATATTATCAGTAACGATCTTTAAACCTATTTCTGAATCTGTAGCTTTAATTATACATTTACCATCATGTGTGTTAAATAATATATGTGAAGTAATTTGACTTGCATCTTTTTTTTCTAAAAAAGGTTGTAAATTAATGAGTATAGATTCTATAATTTGCTTTTGTGCTCTTATCTTCATTGACTTTCCTTATTTTTAATAATATTAGTACGTAGTAGTAGCATGACATGAATATGTGAAAAACTACTTTATTGCCGCTGTAACCGTTATTTAAATGTGTCTCTAATTTTTTTCGAATATTCACATTTATTCACTTTTAAAATTATATCTTTTTTTTATTCAAGTTTTCTATATTAAAATAGTTTATAGTATTTCATTTTGAGTGTGTGTATTTACTTTGTTCGAGAGTTCTTCTAAAATAACTTTAAAATTTTCATCATTTTCTATAATTTCATTGATTTTTTTCATAGCATGTGAAATGGCAGTATGATCTTTCATTCCAAAATATATAGCAATTTGAGGCATAGAATTGGGTGTAAGGTTTCTAGCCAAATAAATAGCAATTCTTCTAGCATTTACGATATTTTTAGTACGTTTTTTTGATTTCATATCAGAAGGTTTAATATTGAGTTCTCTAGAAATAATTTTGACAATATCATCTATGGTAATATTTTCTTTTTTTTCTTTTAGTTGATCTTTTATTGCATTTTGTGCAAAGTCCAGGGTTATTTCCTGGTTAAGCATCGAAGAAAGTGCGTTTAGTTTGATAATGGTTCCTTCTATCTCACGTATATTGTCACCCATATGTGTAGCAATATAATTAACTATTTCATGACCTAGATTAATACCATCAAGTTCACATTTTTTTTGAATAATTGCAATTTTGGTTTCCAGTCCCGGTGGTTGAATATCTGCCATAAGTCCCATTTCAAAACGGGTTCTAAGTCTATCTACCAGTCCGGCAATTTTATTGGGCTGTCTGTCTGAGGTGATAACAATTTGTTTATTGTTGCTATAAAGTTCATTGAAAGTGTGAAAGAACTCTTCCTGTGTTTGTTCTTTTCTACTTAGAAATTGTATATCATCTATAAGGAGTAGATCACATTCTCTAAATTTGTCTCTAAATCTATCCATGGTTTGAGAACGAAGATGAGAAGTAAAAGAATTCATAAATTGTTCTAATGTAGTATAGATAACTGTTTTACCTAGATCAATATGATAATTCCCTATAGCTTGAAGTAGATGGGTTTTACCTAGTCCTACGCCACCATAAAGGAAAAGAGGATTATATTGTCTGCCGGGTTTTTCTGCTACTGATTTTGCTGTGGTATAGGCAAATTGGTTGGAATTTCCTACAATAAAACTTTCAAAAGTTAAAGAAGGGTTAAGATAGGTACTTTTAGAATGGCTTTTTTCACTGCTTTGTTTTACAATGTGTGTTGGAATTTGGTCTTTTTGTTTTCCGACAGTAATTTCTATTTCTGGTTTTATTTCGTTCTGTAGTTCAAAAAGATGCATGAGTTTATCTATATATTTACTTTTGATCCATTTTGCTATGATCATGTTAGGTGCATTAAAATAGACGATGTTACTTCGGGAACGTTTTGTATCATAGATGAGTTTTTTTATATATCGTTCATATTCTATCTCAGAGATCTCTTTTTTCAGTTCAAAAAGTACCTTTTGTCCTATATTCATCTTAGTATTCCTTTGATATTTTTAAATGTGTGAACAAATTTTCACAGTTTTAAAGAGTTAACATTCTTTATGTGAATAACTTATGACATTTTAGCCAATTTAAGCTAAAATAGCGTTATTAAACAGAGTTGAATAGTTTTATTCACTATGTGAACAAAGGTGTGAATGAATATTTTAGGAATAGACCCCGGAAGCCGTAATTTAGGGTATTGTATCGTGAATTGGGATGGTAAAAACTTTTCACTTGTTGAAGCTGGTTTGCTTAAAATGAAAGGAAAAGAGTTACAAGAGCAGATAGTAGAGCTTGTAGAGGGTATAGACATCATTTTAAAGGCACATAAAGTGGATGAAGTGGCGATTGAAGATATCTTTTTCGCT
>JAPHUJ010000007.1 GCA_026193735.1 Sulfurovum sp. | reverse complement strand
CAGATAAATTGGCAGACTATATGAATGAAGCAGATCTTGCCATTGCACGTTCAGGTGCTTCGACACTGTGGGAACTTTCTGCTACTGCCGTACCAACTCTGTACATTCCTTACCCGTATGCGGCAAGCGACCATCAGTTTCATAATGCACAGTTTTTAGTAGAAAAAAATCTTGCATGGATCATGCGAGAAAAAGAGATAGATACCCAAAAAGTCTTAGCGCTGTTGGATGAAAACCTGGTAGATAAAAGCAGAGGGCTTATGAAGATCGTTGAAAAAAACGGTAGTGAGAAAATAGCAAACCTTTTAAAACAAGCAGGTAAGATTTAGTAGAGTTATGGAGTTTTTGATTATAATTAAGAATAAAATTTCAAAAAGGAAAGTCATGAAAAGATTGATTAGATGGACTTTGACCGGAGTCTCAGCTTTTGCATTGAGTGGTTGTGGTGGCGGGGGTTCTTATACCGTAGTTGATATCAATAATTTAGAAGATGGTTATGCTGTGACATATAGTACCGGCCTCAACACACCAAGATATGATATTTCATTTTGCTTAAATGAGTATAATATAACACTTGTAGGTGGAGATCTTGAAAGTAATGGAAGTTTCTCAATTGATAATCAGTTTGATCGTATCGTATTTAATGAAGATGCAAATGGATCAGATGATTTTCAAATAAAAACGTCAGGGTCCTTGCAAGAGAGTCAATGGTATCCAATGTTGGATATGAATGAATCGTTAATAAAAAATATTCAAATCACAGATATTGTAGAAATGAATTGTACAATCTAATTCTTTTGAAAGTTTGAGTTTTACAAATATTTTAGCATAGACTGATTTTGCTATAGACTAAGATCAGTAACATTCGGACTATGAAGATTTTTGAGATTTGTCAAGAAAGTAGTAAGGGTTTGATGTAGATCATTGAGAAAAGATGGTAGTGATAAAATAGCTAGATTATTGACACAAATCTGACACGATTATTAAATATCATCCTTTATATTTAAATTAAAAGGGTTTATGATGAAAAAATTAATGAGTTTAGTATTTTCTGGTGTAGTGGCATTGGTATTAAGTGGTTGTGGTGGCGGTGGAAGTAATTATAATGATGGGCTAACAACACTATTTTTAGTAGATGAACAAGGTTTTGCTTATGCAGATATACCTTATCAATGTTATGATCAGGGAGTACTTACCTATTCTGATAGTACACTAAATAATGGAGAGTTTTCATTTTACCCGGGAGAAGATTGTAAGTTTGATTTCTTAGGATATGATGGTGTGTATGGGGATGTATTTGATGAGATTATCCGTATTGTAGATTATACATATGATGGTAAAGGGGATATACCTTATCAGTGTGATTCTTTTGGAATCGGTTCAACTTATACTGATGGCAGTTTTGATTATGATGCCGATGATGCCTGTGTATTTTACCTTTAGGATGTATATATCTTGATATTATCACCCTTCTTTTAGGGTGATAGTAGCGTTAAACTTTCTTCTTTACCTCTAAATAACCACATTTTAGATAAAATATCTTCAATTTATACAACACAATTTTAGGATAATTTTATTATGGATATCAGAAAAGAATTTCTAGACTTTTTTCAAAGCAAAGGGCATGAGCTCATACCAAGTTCTCCACTTGTACCAGACGACGCAACACTTATGTTTACCAACGCGGGTATGGTACAGTTTAAAAAAATCTTCACAGGTGAAGCACCCATCCCAGCCATACCTCGTGCTACATCTTCACAAACGTGTCTAAGAGCAGGTGGAAAACACAACGACCTTGATAATGTGGGGTACACTGCACGTCACCATACTCTTTTTGAGATGTTAGGGAACTTTTCTTTTGCAGACTATTTCAAAGAAGAAGCCATCGCTTATGCGTGGGAGTTCATTACTGATGAGAAGTATTTGAACCTTCCTATCGAAAAAATATGGGTGACTGTACATGACAGCGATGATGAAGCAGAAGAGCTTTGGAAAAAACACATTGCTGCTGATCGCATCATCCGTTTTGGTGATGCAGACAACTTCTGGCAGATGGGTGACACGGGTCCTTGTGGTCCTTGTTCTGAAATCTTTTATGACCAGGGTGAAGAAAACTTTGGCGGTCCAGAGGATAAAATGGGTGGAGAAGGTGACAGATTTTTAGAGATCTGGAACTTGGTTTTTATGCAGTATGACAGAGATGAAACAGGTACGCTTAACCCACTTCCAAAACCCAGCATTGACACAGGTATGGGACTTGAGAGAGTGGTTGCCATTAAAGAGGGGAAGTTAAACAACTACCACTCGTCACTCTTTATGCCATTTTTAGACAAGATCGGTGAGTTTGTAGGTACTCCTTATGACTTTGATGCAGCGAATTCTGCTTCTTACCGTGTTATCGCTGATCATTTACGTTCATGTTCTTTTTTACTTGCGCAGGGAGTGAACTTTGACAAAGAGGGACGTGGGTATGTTCTTCGCCGTATCATGCGTCGAGCCATCCGT
>JAPHUJ010000125.1 GCA_026193735.1 Sulfurovum sp. | reverse complement strand
GTTTTAAACTGCCTGAAACCTATCATGGAGACACAAATTCAAAGGCATTTATCGGATGGGATGGTGTTGCTATCTTTGATGAAGATATAGATGCCGTTGAACTCGCAAATCAATATGCTGCACAGTACCAAGAGTATTCTGAAGCATGTGGACGTTGTGCACCGGGTAGATGGGGCGGTAGAATCCTCTATGACTTACTTGACAAAATAGCTCGTGGTGAAGGTTCACATGACGATATCACACACTTAAAAGAGATCTCTCAGACAATGATGGTTACTTCCAAGTGCGAGATAGGTAAAACCGTACCTAAACCCATTCTGGATCTAATGGAACATTATAAGGATCAGTTTGATACTTGTATAGAGGGTCAAACACCTTCTAAGCACTATAATGGAGATACTACCTATATCGCTAAAGTAACAGCGCCATGTACAGATATGTGTCCGGCACATGTTGATATCCCTGCATATATCGAAGGTGTAAGAGATATGGTATTTACCGAATCGCTTGCTGCAACAAGACAGACAATGCCGCTTGCACATACCTGTGGGCGTGTATGTCCTCACCCGTGTGAAGATGCATGTCGTCGTATGAATCTTGATGAACCTATCTCAATTATGGAACTTAAGCGTATAGGTGCAGATTATGAGACTGATCATGAAGTACCTTGGTTGCATCCTGTGCAACCAAAAGTAGCTAAAAATGATGGTAAAAAAGTAGCTATTATCGGTGCGGGACCTGCGGGGCTTACAGCTGCATATTATTTGGCAGTTGAGGGTATTCAGGTAGATATCTTTGAAGAACTTCCGGTTAACGGCGGTGAAGTGGCCGTAGGTGTTCCAGAGTATAGAATGCCTGTTGACAAATACAATAAAGATATAGACTTCGTGCTTGAAATGCCAACGGTAAGTATCACAAACAATCATAGAGTGGATGCAGAACGTCTTAAAGAGATAGATGCTGAGTATGATGCAACTTTGCTTGCGTTTGGTACAAGACTTTCCAAAAAAGTGTATGCTGAAAATGAAAACAAAGATATGGGTGGATACTGGGGTGCTATAAGCATGCTTGATCAAGTGAACCTTTGGCACAAATATGGCATAGGTGAACCAGCATCGAATCAACTTAAAGATAAAACAGTTGTCTGTGTAGGTGGTGGATTTACTTCTATGGATGTTGTCAGATGTTCCATTCGCGAAGGTGCTAAGAAGGTGGTCATGCTTTACCGTCGTGATGAAAAGACGATCATTGGAAATACCACCTATGAAGAATATCATGAGGCGGTAGAAGAGGGTGTTGAATTTATCTTTTATTCTGCAATCGAAGAGATTTTTGATAATGGAGAAAATATTACAAAACTCAAAGTAAACCAGTATGAGTTGGTGCCTGATCCTGCTGGAGGACGTGCACAACTGGTTAAAAGAGAAGATGGAGATTTTGAGATCGAATGTGATTATCTTATTCCTGCAGTTTCACAGGCAGCTGATCTTCAGCTTATCCCTGAAGAGTGGAATGTGGAACTGACCTCTTGGAATACTATGCTTACCAATGGTAAAGACTACATGACTTCACGTCCGGGGCTTTTTGCTGCTGGTGACTGTGAGTATGGGCCTATGACCATCGTAAATGCGGTAGGTCAAGCTAGACGTGCGGCATCAGTGATAAGCCGTTATATTTATGATAGTAAATGTACGTTGACTGATGATGAGATCATGGAAGATCACCTGTCTAAACTCAAAGTATATGACAAAAATGAGAAAATTACTGGTTGGATGCCTGGACTTCCACGCGCAGTGAGCCAAAAACTCGAAACTGAAGAAAGAAAAACAAACAACAGAGAAGTCAACCTCGGTTTTACAGGTGAAGAAGCCATCGCCGAAGCTGAAAGATGTATGCGTTGTTATTATATCTCTATGGTGGCGGTGTAGTATGGGTGTACATAATTCTATAAATACAGGCAAAGCGATCACGATTACTATAGATGGCAAAGTGTGCCAAAGTACTTTTGGAAAGACTATTTTAACGATAGCAAGAGAGAATGACATTTATATACCTACTATGTGTTACCTTACTAAAGTAAAACCTATTGCATCATGCCGTATGTGTATTGTCGATGTTGAAGGTGTAGATGGAGCTATCCTCTCTTGTCAGGAAAAAGCGACTGATGGTGCTGTGATCACGACAAACAATGCACAACTTCATACTGAACGTCAGAATATTATGAAGCTTTATAATGTAAACCATCCTCTTGAATGTGGTGTATGTGATAAAAGTGGTGAGTGTGACCTGCAAAATAAAACGATGGAGTTTGATGTTGATCAGCAACCTTTTACTACGCGAGAACAGCACAGACCTGTGGAGAACTGGGGACATGTCTCTTATGACCCTGCACTTTGTATTATGTGTGAAAAGTGTGTAAGGGTTTCTACTGAGATCACTGGAGATGAAGCATTACAACTTAAGTTTGGCGGGTACTCATCGACAATAGTAAACACCAAAAAAGAGAAAAACTATGCTTCTTTAGGTGAAGCAGCTGCTGTATGTCCAGTAGGTGCACTGGTTGATACTGAGTTTAAGTACTCTACAAATGCCTGGGAACTTGAAAAGATACCCTCTGCATGCCCTCATTGTGGTGGTGGATGTCAGATGACCTATGAAGTAAAACATAACAAAATCTACCGTATGACCAACAACTTTGAGTTTACTTCTCTTTGTGGTGCAGGTAGATATGGATTTGACTATGACAATAAAAATGTGACTAAAGATGTTAAAGCATTTCAATTTGCTGTAGAAGCAGTGAAAAATGCCGACAGTATCATCTTTGCGCCACAGATCACCAATGAAGAAGCCTTTATCTTACAAAAGATAAAAGAGAAAACAGGTGCTAAACTTATCTCAGGTGAAGCCAGGGCTTATCAGAAGTTTATGCAAGCCTATGGTGCAGTAACAGGTAAAGCACTTTACTCTGGCACATTAAAAGGCATCTCTGAGTCAAAAGCTGTCATCATGTTTGGAACAAAGATATATGATGACTCTCCGACGGTGAAGTATCATATCAATATGGCAAGTAAATGGCATAGAGCAAGAGTTGCTTATATGCATCCAATTGAAGACCTTGAGATGAAAAACATCGTGACACAGTTCATCAAATATGAAGTCGGAAGTGAAGAGGGTGTTGCGGCACTTCTTGTAGATACTTTGCTCAAAGAGATTGAAGTACCTGCGGCAGTGAAAATATTTTTAGATAACTTAGACATTGGTAACTTGAGTGCAGAGTCTAATGTAGGAGAAGAGGAACTTGAAGCACTAAAAAGATCGTTGATCAAAAAATCAGGATTCTCGTTAGTGGTCGGGTCTGACCTTTATGCACATCCAAGGGCTGGCCAGATAGCAAAACTTCTTGCCCTTCTGGAAAAATATGCAGATTTTAACGTGGTTTGTGTACCACCTGCAGGAAATGCCATGGGTGTTTCTCTGATCTGTGATCTGGACGATGAAGCAGAAGGGAAAAGTGTAGGGTATAACGCCGCAGCTGATTTTACTTTGTCAGCATTGGGTGATGGTGATCTGGATATGCCTGCACTCAATCAACAAGAAGGCACTTTGACAACGAACGATAAACGCGTTGTTCCAATGAATGTGGCATTGCCGTATGACGGATATGTGTTAAATGATATTGCCAATGCTTTAGGACTGGAAGCTGAATATACAATTGAGTATACAAAGGCACTTCCTGTAGAAAAAGGCTTTGTATCACAAGAATTTGATGCTTTACCGGACTATTTTGACACAGTAGGAACGGAACATAGAGGATACCTTTTAGGGGAACGTGAAACATCAGTAGATGAGACATTGGATGAGCTTGCTGAATTAGATGGTTTTGATGGTGCTGTAGTGTATAACTGCAACCCGACAGAACAGTTTTCAGCTTTTACAAATATCTGTAAACCTTTAGAGCAGGAAGCATTTCTTTTAGGCTCTTCACAGTTTGCAACTGCAACAAAACTTCAAGATGGTGAGAGCATATCTTACGACATTGACGGAGTGACGTTTAAGCGTGTGTTTAAGATTGACACATCTATGAAAGGAACCATTGCACTTAACCCTACATATGATATGGGATTAAGTGCTCCTTTGGTATCCTCTTATAGATTCAGCAGGTTAGATTTTACAAGAATAGGAAGCTAATATGAGTGAAGTACAAACAGTAGATAATATGATCACCATCACGATTGACGGTACTGAGTATAAGGCAAAAGAAGGTGAATATATCCTCAATGCCGCTCGTGCCAATGATGTTTTCATCCCAGCGATATGTTACCTGACGAGATGTTCGCCAACACTGGCATGTCGTATTTGTCTGGTAGAAGCAGATGGAAAACAGGTATATGCGTGTAATGCCAAAGTAAAAGAAGGTATGGAGGTCACTATTGACACACCAAACATTCTTGAAGAGCGTAGAGCCATCATGGAAGTATATGATGTAAATCACCCGCTTCAGTGTGGTGTATGTGATAAGAGTGGTGCATGTGAGTTGCAAAATTATACACTTGAGCTTGGTGTTGATTCACAATCATATATGATCCCGGATACAAAAAGAGAAGCGAAAAACTGGTCTTCGGTATTACACTATGATCCAGGCCTTTGTATCGTATGTGAGCGTTGTGTAACTGTCTGTAAAGACATGGTAGGTGACGCAGCTATTACGACAGCAAAAAGAGGGGGAGCAGAACTTGACAAAGGGTACAAGGACTCTATGCCAAAAGATGCATACTCTATGTGGAATAAACTTCAAAAGTCTGTTATTGCTCCTAGTAACGGGACAGAGTTTACAAACTGTTCTGACTGTGGAGAATGTATCGCAGTTTGTCCGGTTGGTGCACTTGTAAGTCGTGATTTTGTGTATCAGTCAAATGCTTGGGATTTAAAAAGAGTACCTGCAGTTGCAGCACACTCAAGTGATGGTGCACAAATTTACTATGAAGTAAAACCAACATCCATTGAAAACAGGTCTGAAAGAATCTACCGTGTCACCAATGAATGGAACTATGTATCATTAGATGGTTCAGCGCGTTTTGCATATGACTTTGAGAACAGAGATGTAAATAAAGATGAAGCAGCGTTTAATTCAGCTCTGGAAGCATTTAAAAAAGCAGATACAGTTCGTTTTAATTCTATGATCACGAATGAAGAGGCATTGATGCTTCAAACACTAAAAGAAAGAATGGGGCTTAAGCTCTATAACCCAGAAGTAAGAGCATTCCAAAAATTCTTAGGATATTACGTTACAGCTTCAGGTTCATCTTTATACTCTACAGATACAGATTCGATCATGAAAAAAAGTGATTTTGTTATTTCCGTAGGTAGTGCATTAAGAAATGATTCTCCTGCATTGAAGTATGCATTTAACAACGTTCAAAAACTAAATAAAGGTGCAGGACTTTACTTTCACCCGGTAGGTGATACATTGATCCCTACATTTGGTAAAAGTGTAGAATCTTTCATTCACAAAGCAGGACTTGAAGAAGCAGCACTGTATCTTATCTTGGATCTATTTGCAGATAAAGAGAAGCTTCCTTCTGATGTAAAAGACTACATTGAAAGCTTTAAGAGCACTGAGACTAGAACGATCACTGAAAAAGTAGATAAAACAGTTACAGAGATGGTCTTAAATGAAGAAACGGGCGAAGAGGAAGAAGTATCTAAAAAAGTAAAAGAGACTGTAGAAAAAGAAATCACTGTTTCTATCAACGGTTTAGTGAATTTACTAGGTGGAGATTCTGAGAAATTTGCTGATACCTTTGATAAGATGATGAAGAAAAAAGAGGCTTTCTCACTTATGGTGGGTGAAGATCTTTACTTCCAT
>JAPHUJ010000231.1 GCA_026193735.1 Sulfurovum sp. | reverse complement strand
GCATCGTAATAAAATGTTTGAGTTGACATGTCATTTTGCAGTGATGCAATATATAGAAAATGAATCCTTTTCATCGGTATTGGATCAGTTGGATGAAAAACTTTTTGAAAATAAAATGTAAGTAACTCTTCAGCGGGCACTGAAGAGTTCATCATGATGCTATTTTAATCCAAACCACTCCATTAAACCCATTATGACTTCAATGACAATTAAAACGATAATTATCCATTCTAAAAAAGAGCTATGATTGTGGTTGGTTAGATCCATAACCATGATAATATCATCTTTAATACTATTTAATTTATACTCTACTACTTCAAACCTATCTTTGAGTTCCAATGAAGCTGCAAGCTTATTATAAAGTGCTTCAGCATCCTCATTGTCCCATATGATGTTTGGTTTATCCAGAAGATAGAGGTCAATCATCATATCATGACGAATAAGGACTAGTTGTTTTGCAAATTTTGCAAATTTTGTACGTTTAAATATTGAGAAAGTATCTGATTCATCTAATAAACTTCTGCTTCTTTCATAATAGTTTGATAGCTTGTTTTCATAGACTTCCAAAGCAACACTTTGTGATATGACATGTGAAATGATCAATAAGCTGGTTCTGCTACGTTCTTTTAAAGTGATTTTTTGATTATCGATTGTAAATAATGTATTGAGCGCAGAATTAATTTCTATAGGATAATCTTGGCATATGTTTTTGCCTGATATATTATCTGTGTCTTTAATCCCAAGTACATAAAGTACATTTGTTATATCATCTTTTTTCCAATTGATAAATGTTAGAACATCGAAATCGGTGTAGGTGATCATACTCTCAGCTATTTCAGCGTACAGCATGGTTTCTATACCTTTACTTAATTTAATGTTTAATGCTTTTTCTATTTCGGCCCTACTTAAAGGTTTTGTTAAATAAATAGCATATATCTCTAATTTTTCATACATTTTCATTTCCTTTTTCATAGTAATAATTATACATAATTAAAGTATATTTTGACAAGAAAAATCAATTTATAATTAAAGTTAGAGCATTTGTTCATAAGTAAAATCTACACCCAAAAGGGGTTGATTTTTTATATCAATCCCAACAATGCTACCAAGAGAACTGGTGGTGTGATGACAAGTCCTACCTTCATATATTCTCCCCAGCCTATCTTGACACCTTTTTGTGCAAGTACATGCAGCCATAGTAGGGTAGCCAATGAGCCGATAGGGGTCATTTTAGGACCTAAGTTAGACCCTAGTATGTTTGCGTAGGCCAAGGCCTCATGTCCTGTCTCTGCAATGGAAATGTCCATGATCATGATGGTTGGCATATTATTCATAATGGAACTGAGTCCTGCTGCAAGGAAACCTGTTCCTATGACAGCGGTGGTGTTTCCCATCTCTTGCAGATCATTTATGATGACTGATAGATATGAAGTAAGTCCTGCATTTTTAAGTCCATAGACTACTACATAAAGCCCTATAGAGAACCAAACAACCTGCCATGGTGCAGTTTTTATGGTCATGATAGGTTTGGTTGCTTTGTAATGGGTTGCGATCGCTAAAAATACCAGTGCTCCACCCAGTGCAAAAAGAGACACAGGTAAGTTAAAGTAATCACCTATGAAGTAACCTAACATCAAAAGTCCTAAAAACCACCAACTTAGCTTAAACATCGTGTGGTTTTTGATGACAGACTCTGGAGCGGCAAGATTTTCTATATCTATGTGTCTAGGTATGTCTTTTCTGAAGTAGATCCAGAGTACTACAAGTGAAGCGATGATAGCAAGTAAGTTAGGTAAAAACATCGTTTTGGCATACTCCCAAAAGCCTATGTCAAAAAAACCTGCAGTTACAATATTAGTGAGGTTTGAGATAACTAGCGGGTTAGACGCACTGTCTCCTATGAATCCACCTGCCATGAGAAAGGCGAAAATAGCCAAGGGCTTCATATTTAAGTGTTTCATTTTTGCTAGGAGAATAGGAGTAAGTATGAGTGCTGCACCGTCGTTGGCAAAGAAAGCTGCAACCAATGCGCCTAACAGCAGAATATAGATAAAGAGTAAGTTACCGTTACCACCACTTAGTCTTGTCATCTTGAGTGCTGCCCATTCAAAAAACCCTATCTCATCGAGTACCAAAGAGAGGAGAATGATTCCAATGAAAGCTAAGGTAGCATCCCATACAATGCCGGTTACCGTGATGACATCTTGAAAGCTGACCACACCAAGAATGAGAGCGGCAATGGCACCGATGATAGCAGTAGTACCTATCTGCAAGCCTTTTGGCTGCCAGATGACAAAGATGAGGGTAATAATAAAGAGGGAAGAGGCTAACAGCATGAGTCGTTCAATACTTTTGATCTAGCTAAGGCTGCTTCTATCTCTTCTTTACTTACATCACCGGAAAGATCAAGTACTACATCGCCATCTGTTCCGCTTACTTCCATATTTTCGATTTTCTTTTTAGTTTCATCACTCATACATTCACACTGACCAGTAGCACAGTTTTCTACCATTTTAACAATGTTTTGTTTTTCTACGGCACCCGTAAATTCAATTTTTACACCTTGAGACGTTTTTAGTACGTTTTTATTCATCTTAGTTCCTTTTCAACTATAGGTAATAATTCATTTTTGATTCGCTTCAATGTTTCTTCAAAAGCTTTAAACTCTTGACCATCAGGGTCTTCAAAACTTACATGTATCGTTTTGACAGGTTTGGGAAACATAGGGCAGGTTTCTTTGGCATTATCACAGACTGTGATGACTAGATCATAGTCATTGTCTATCACTGTATCAAGTGTCTTAGAGTGATATTCATCTCTCCATATACCTTCTTGTTCTAACACTTTTTTAGCATTAGGATTTACTTTTCCTGAAGCTTTTACTCCTGAACTTTCAGCATCTATGCCTTCTAATTCAGCATTTATAAGTGCTTCAGCTATGATACTTCGGCAGCTGTTTCCTGTACAGAGTATGAGTACTTTTTTATTCATAGTTTATTCCCTTGGTTTGAGTTATGTGTGATTGTATCATAAAATAAGTAATATATCAAGATATATTGATATATTGTTTGAATGTACTTAACTTATTATTATATATATTGGTGTTACAATTAAAATCAAACATAAAAAAAAGGATTATATGTATGGAACATGAGAATAAAAAAGTAATAATCAGTGGCATCAACATTCCATTTTTTGACTTAGTTATTTTATTGGTAAAGTTGGCATTGGCAGCAATTCCTGCAATAGTACTTATATATTTTATTTTTGCAGCATTTACAAGTATTTTTGGAGGTATGTTTAATTTCTTTATGTTCCGAGGGAGCATGTAAAGGTATGCAGATAAATTATTGGAATAAAGTATCTATCTCTATTAAG
>JAPHUJ010000320.1 GCA_026193735.1 Sulfurovum sp. | reverse complement strand
TTCATTTGTTTAGAAAGCTCCTCACGGGACTCAGGTGAAGTAGCATTAATGTGTGATTTCCATTTCTCTAGCCATGCTGACCAGCTCTTTAGGATACTTTCATCATACATCGCGTTCTTGTAAAAGCTTTTTTTGAGTGGATCTATGTCCTCAGGTATCTGTGAGAGCTCACGAAAGAAGATGGTGTAATCGACAGAAGTTTGCACCATGAGCATTGTGAGTTCTTTGAACAGTACTGCATCAAAAGTGTCAAGTCCAAGCTTGGCAGTCCACATCTTTTCCATTTGTTCTTGCATGACTTTGGGAAAACCCTTTCTAATCTCATCTAGTTCAAGTAGAGCGTTCTGATCCGATTTGAGTAAGGGCATCAAAGCCATGCAAAATGAATGAAAGTTGCGTTCGGCAGCTTGTGGTTGATTTAAAAATGAGAAATGATTTCCACCACCCGTCCATGGCTGATACTTCGGGTCAAACATATCAATAAACCCAAATGGACCGTAATCGAGTGTAAAGCCTCCTGCAGCACAGTTGTCGCTATTGAAGTTTCCTTGGCAGTAGCCAACGCGGATCCAATTTGCCACAAGTGATGTGAGGCGACTGCGGAACTCGAGTGCTAGTAACACCACTTTTTGGGCTGTAGTTAAATTCGGCTCAATTACGTCACTGTACTCACGATCGATCAAGTGCAACACCATTTTCTCTAGCTCCTCCATCGCTTTTTGGTGCTCATTTTTACGGGCACGACGACCAAAAAGTTCGAGCTGACCCACGCGAATGAACGAGGGTGCAACCCGTGTGGTGATAGCCACGGCTTCATCTATCATGACTTCTGGGTCTCTTGAGTGTGAACCTTGGTTAAACCATGGACGCCTTACAGTCTCTGTTTTTGAGGTGTACAAAGACAAAGAGCGTGATGTGGGCACTCCAAGTGCATGCATATGCTCCTGTGCCAAAAACTCACGGATACTCGAGCGCAAGACTGCACGACCATCAGCTCCACGGCAGTATGGCGTTCGTCCACCACCTTTAAGCTGCATTTCCCAGCGGCGACCGTTGATCACACCCTCAAAGACGGAAACTGCACGACCGTCACCGTATCCGTTACCAGTACCGAAGGGGCACTGCTGGTAGTATTCGGTGCCGTAGATGGACAGAGCATACCCACATGCCCAACCGACCTTTCGCAAAGCCTCTGGTACCTGTGAGACATCACCTGAGAACATGCGCATAAAGTCTGGTGATTGGGCCAAGCTATCTGCAAAGCCCAGTTCTTTAAAAAAGTTCTTACTGTGCGCAATGTACTGTGGGTCTTTGATCGGCGTTGGATTCACGGGGACATAGTGCCCTGAAAAAACTTGTCGTGGCGAGTGGTCAACGCCGTCAACTTTTGCTTCAGGATCGCAGTTAAGCATGTATATTAGCGAGTAATTTGCCAACGGTGCTAGATCTTCGAGCGTTTCTACTGTTGGAGAGGTTTGTTTTATAGCTTTCATAGTTCTTCCTTATTTTGGAAATGTAAAATAATACGTTTAACATTTTAATTTCCTCCATAATACATAAATTTATTAAATTATACATTTCTATTTTTATGGTCATAAATATAGGTCAAAATTGGACACGGGAGTCGGGTGATAATGATAACAAAGAAAAATCTAATGAAAACGTACTTTTGATGTATTGCAAGCTTGATACTTTGGCGATGTTGAAGGTGTTGTAAGAGATTTTAAATGCTCTTTTGCCATGGCAAGTAGAGTAGATGCCCTGTTCATTGGGTCGGCTTGTTCCTAGTTCACATTTTTCTTATAGCTATGTTCGATGCTATGGTTTTTTGTGATGACCTTTAAACTTCTTATTCATCATGTCTAAACCCTAAAATAGATACATTATCAGGATTTTCCAAAAACTCAATATTATGTTGCTTCGCCCAAACAATAATATCTCCATCTAACATGAGTAACTCATCTTCATTATATAAATCATTTCTGATCTCTATTAAATCATAATCATCTTTTAAAGATAGATAAAAATTACTATGTTGTAGATAAGATTTAAGGTCAAGTAGTGCCTCTACAACTTTATCAAATTCAGAGTAGTTTTTCTTAATCTGTTCTATTCTATGAAGGGAGCTTGCGTTTTGTGCATAACCACACAAGTCTAATAATTCTTTTGTAGTATTCATTTCTATCCTTTATAGTCTATATCTAGTGTATAACTACATGTATTAAATGTATCTTATTTGCATAAATATACTGGTCTTGATAATGTTCTAAAAAATAGGGGACATTTTCGACTATGCTATAATAAATCTATACTCAAGAGAGCCTAAATGAATAGCGATGGGTACAATAAAAAAACACTAAAGGAGAAAGTATGGGGATACTGAAGATATCAAATACCGTCACTCTTGACGAAAGTGAAATAGAGTGTAGCGCCATTTGTGCACAGGGTTCCGGTGGACAGAAGGTCAATAAGGTCTCCGCAGCGATCCATCTTCGCTTTGACATTGTCGCTTCGTCACTTCCTGAATTTTACAAAGAGCGACTGTTTGCTCTGAAAGATAAACGTATTACCAAAGACTTCATCATTGTAGTGAAGTCCCAGCAGCACCGCAGTCAGGAACAGAATAGAGATGAAGCACTTGAACGTCTCGTAGAGCTTATTAAAAGTGTGAACGTTGTTCAGAAAAAGCGTGTTGCGACCAAACCAACCAAAGGAGCCGTTAAACGGCGCCTCCAATCGAAAAAGAAACATGCACAGAAGAAAAAAATGCGGGGAAAAGTGGGGATGGAATAAAGGAACAGAGTGCTAAAAAGAATAAGGTGATAATTAAAATTCATAGAGGACTGAGTAAATTTTTAAAGTTACAGATATGTTGAATATTTCATAGTAGGATGACAGTATTACTGACATCCTACTTAGCTAATCATAATAGGGATCATCATACATATCGTACCAGTCATTATAGCCATCTTCAAGATAAGGTGCATAATATCTGTTATCAAAAAGTCCTCTTCCTCTTAATCGATCTTCATAGGTATAGTATCTGTCATAAGCATAAAAGATACCTTCAAAGAAGTAGCCAAATTGATTGAAAAATCCATAAAAATAGCCATATCTATCATAAAAAGGTGCATGTCTGTCCTGATAAATAAAATACCAGCTATTGATGAAGTATAGTAATCCTGTTTGTCTTATATTGTGATGACGTTTATAGTCCCTTCTGTTATATTTATTATAATAGTTGGCTCTTAAATGTGGTCTGGCACGATTAAACTCTTTGTGTGTTCTAAACGTTCTTTTAATACTGTCTCTTTGGTTAACACGTTTGGCCACTCGTCTTTCTTGTTCTTGCGTTCTAAAACTTCTTTTGGTATGTTGTCTTTGGAACTCTTTTTGATAAACAGGTTGTGTTATTTGTCTTTTTTGTTCTTGATATTGTTTAATGCGTTGAGGCTGCTCTTTCATTCTTATGGTTTTTTTTGTTTCAACCCTTTGTGTATCTCTTTGTTTAGGCTGACGTTGCATTTGTCTTTTTTGTTCTTGAGATTGTGTACGTTGATGTAGGTTGTCTCTTTTTTGGCGTACGTCTTCGTCAGTATTTGTATTTGACATAGGAGCTGCAGAAAGTAGGGTCGTAGAACCGAGTACTATAAATAGTAATAGATTTTTCATGTTAGATCCTTTATATTTTGCTGATGATTTTATGTAATCAATTTTATTTTACTATAAATCATTCTTATACTATATAAAACATTTGTGTATTTATCGTGATTCCAAAATTTAAATCTGAAATACGAAAAAAGGGGGGCTATCCTTAACATTAGCAAAAAATGCAATTTTTCATAATGTCACCAACTCTTTTTAATGTTTAATTATACTATGTATTTTATCTACAAGAGATGATTTTTTGTTTTGGGCAGTAGAGTGAAAAAGATTATAAAATGTGGTATGATATTTAGATTAAATCAGGGAAGAAAGTGAAAAAATGTAGCTAAATATAGCCTCATTTACATTTCAATCAATATCTGGCATATACTTGTCCATAATGAAAAAATAAAAGGATCACTCATGAAAAAACTTATATTG
>JAPHUJ010000139.1 GCA_026193735.1 Sulfurovum sp. | reverse complement strand
TTCGATCTTCTTAAAAAAGTAACGACCGATGACAGTATCGCTTACAGTTTTTCGGGAGACAGAGATAATGTTAAAAAATTAGTAACCACTAATACAAGCGTCATTTTACCGCCTTTGCAGTTGAAAGTGACGCCTTTACCCTCTGATACAACACTTGTAGGTGATTTTAGCCTGACACACAACATTAAAAAACACCAGGCTAAAGCCTATGAACCTCTGCCTTTCCAAGTACAGATCAAAGGGCTGGGTTATCCTCCACTGTTAGATACACTTCTTCCTAAAGAGGGAAACTTTACACGCTTTACAGAAAAACCTATCATCAAGTCTTCCGTAAGTACAAAGGGTACACAAAGCACGGTGACTTACCCTATGGCAATTTCACATAACAAAAGCTTTACACTCCCACCTATCATGCTCCAAGCGTTTGATCCTAAAACGAAAAGAAGTTATACCCTTACGGTACCGTCACAAGACTTTGACATACAAGAAGTTGCTGCCCAAAGTTTAGTTGACGCGATAGACGCACCTGATGTTCTAAGAGAAGACTGGTCCTGGCTAAGCACGCTATTGGGCTATATTGTGGTATTTGCTGCAGGATACCTTACTGCTCTTAGTTGGAAATGGAAAAAGAAGAACAGTGTCAAAACACGCCATCCGTTGATCCAAAAAATAGAGAAATGTAAAGATGAAAAAGCATTGCTGCAAGTACTTATAGCCGCAGACAGTAAACGTTTTACCTCAAGTATAGAGAAACTGGAAGATTCTTTATATGGAAATGGTAAAATCAATTTAAACAAAGTCAAACAAGAATTATTGGAGATGATAGTATGAATAATCTGAGCCAAGGGCGAAGCTTTAGTCAGAGGAATCCAAAAGGAGCTTTGCTCTTTTTGGAGGAGAATATAAGAGGGAAACACAAATATGAATGAACAGATAAATAAACTCAAAAAAGAACTTCATAAGGCCGTCATAGGACAGGAAGTCATGATAGAAGGGTTACTCATAGGACTGCTTTGTGATGGACATATCCTTGTTGAAGGTGTACCGGGGCTTGCTAAGACCACAACCATCAATGCCCTGTCACGTGCCCTAGGCTTAGACTCCAAACGTATACAATTCACCCCTGACCTCTTGCCCTCTGACATTATTGGTGCGCAGATATATAATCCGCAAGACCATAGCTTCAGCATCAAAAAAGGTCCGCTTTTTACGCACCTGCTCCTAGCGGATGAGATCAACCGTGCCCCTGCCAAAGTACAGTCTGCCCTGCTTGAAGTGATGCAGGAAAGACAGGTCACCATCGCAGAAGAGACATTTAAACTTGAAAGTCCTTTTCTAGTCATGGCAACACAGAACCCCATAGAACAAGAGGGCGTCTATGCCCTTCCAGAAGCACAATTGGACAGGTTTATGATGAAGATCGTTGTACAGCATAACAGTGAAGAAGAAGAACTTGAGATCATGCGCAAGGCTGCAAGTAAAAGTTTCGGTGAAGTACAAGCCGTACTCAGCATACAGGAACTTCACGCACTCCAGGCAGAACTAAGTAAAATACACATAGATGATGAACTGGAACGATACATGGTACAGATCATCACTGCTACAAGGGACCCGGAGAGATTTGGATTAGAGAACATTGCTGAAAACGTTATGTTCGGAGCAAGTCCGAGAGCCTCTATAGACCTCTACAAAGCAGCTAAAGCCAAAGCATTTTTACGTGGTAATGATTTTGTAAGCCCGGCAGATATAGGCTATGTTGTTCACAATGTACTTCGACACCGTATTGTACTTTCTTATGAAGCCAGAGCCAAGGGTATACATACAGATGAGATCATCTCTACTATCATTGAGACTTTACCGATACCCTGATGAACGCAGCCCTAAAAGCCCTCCAACTTAAAGCGAGACATCAGGTTTATACTTTACTTAGCGGACATAACCTCTCCAAGCTCCATGGAGAGGGGTATGACTTCTCAGAGTTGAGAGAGTATCAGATGGGTGATGATATCCGTAAGATAAACTGGACCATCACCGCAAAGCTTGGAAAACCCTATATAAAAGAACTACACGCCAACCGTGAACTCTCAGTTGTTGTTTGCACTTTAATGGACGGGAGCCTCTATTTTGGGTCAGGAAACGCTAAACAAAAGAAGCTTACTGAAGTGGCTACTCTCCTAGGCTATGCTGCACAGCAAAATAGTGATCTTTTTACAGGCTTAAGCTATACACAGGATAAAATCAACGCTACTCCACCGACAAAACAACTGTATCATATAGAACAGTTCTCCAAAACCCTTTTTGAAGCCTCCCTGCTAAATACTGCGCTTGACTATAACACTGCCATACAAGACCTCTTCAAAAGAGTACATACACCTTCACTTGTCTTTGTGCTGGGAGACTTCCTGGAAGAGGCAGATCTCTCCCTCCTGGCACAAAAACATGAAGTCATAGCCATTATCATCAGAGACCATGAGGAAGAGTTTCCCAAAAATCTTGGAGAGGTTACGCTTAATGATCCACAGGATGGGGGGAAAATAGATACCTATTTTGGACAGAAAAGTATAGAGCAGTATCTTGCGAAACTGGGAGAGAATGATGATAAACTAAGAGAGCATTTTGCACGTTATGATATCCGTTCTGTGAAAATATCTACAGAAGAGGAAGTGGTGGGGAAACTAATACAGCTCTTTAACTAGTTTCCTCCTGGTTTACACAAATAACAAAAATGCAAACACCACAAACAAGATCACATGCAAGAATCCTTCAAGGACATTGGTCTCCCCGTCATTGAAGTTGACAATGCTTACAAGCAGTGTCAATCCTAACATCACACCCTGAACAGGAGTAATGGAAAGTTCCAGGTCCATACCCATATAACGTGTCACAATGATGACTGCAGGTATCGTTAAAAGAACCGTTGCCAAAGAAGCGCCCAAAGCGATGTTGATAACGGTTTGCATACGGTTGTCAAGCGCCGCGCGTACAGCGGTGATGAGTTCTGGTGCAGCAGAGATGACAGCAACGCCTACGGCACCTATAGCTAGAGGAAGTCCGTAAGTTTGTAGGGTATTACCCATAAAAACAGCCAAGATCTCAGAAAGCACCCCTATCGCGATGATCGCCAAAACAAGATTGATACTATGGTACCATCCGTTTATCTTATGTACTTCACAGTGTTCTCCTTCTTCACATACCTCAACTTCTGCTGTGTATTCAAAGAAATACTTATGGGAATTGACTTGAATACGTGTAAATGTAATGTAAAGCAGGATGAATATCACTACATTAAACATCATATAGTTGTCTATATGTACTTCATCGATGAAGTGGGGAACCACCATAGCTATACCTAGGGCAACAAGAAGCATTGAAAGGTAGGAATTTGAAGAGTCCACATTATATGGCTGTTCTCCGTATTTGATCCCTCCGATGATAGCTGACAATCCTAACAAGCCATTTATGTCTAACATAATGGCAGCATAAATGGTATCACGGGCAAGAACCGCGTTATGTTCATGGATCATCATAATAACAATGATGACTATCTCCACAACCACAGCAGAAATGGTTAAAATGAGTGTTCCGTAGGGTTCTCCAAACTTTTCTGCAAGCATCTCTGCATGATGGGCTACAGACATTGCTGCATAGATGATAGCCGCAAACAAGACAGCAAATCCTATAAGATTGCCAAGCGTTGTCTGCACTAGTGTATGTTCAAAATAAGTAATGATAAAATAAGTGAATATAGCTACAAAAAGGCTGTACTCTTTCGAAAAATCTTTAAGTACTTGCATTATTTTAAGAGATCCTTGTAGTTTTTGTTTGCATTCAATTTGAGCTTATCTTCTACTCCCATGATGCGGTCATCACCAGAGTTATAAGCTTTTTTCAAACGTTTCATAATTTTGGCCTGTTGTTTATCGTTAGTGATCTTATGCTGTTTAAAGAACTTCTTAAGTCCTATCCAACGCTCTTCCTCCACCCCTGCACCCTCTTCTTCAGAAATGACGTCTATTGCTTCTTCTGCTATTGATGTCTTCTTCTGCTCCAATTGATGTACATACAGTGTACGCATCTCATAAAATGCCTCCTTGATCAAGTCTATCTCCCCTTTGAGCGTAGTAGAAATTTGTTTATTTGACTTCTTGAGGTCTTTAACTGTGCCTTTGAGTACGGAGATAGTTTCATCTTTGGCTTTGAGCAGGGCCTTATAATCTGCTCCATCCCCTTTAGAAATAGAGGTATTTGTTTGGGAAGAAGGTGATGCCTTTGGCTTTTCAATGGTTTCTGTTGTAGTCTTTGCTGCTTCTTTGGCAATGACTTTGTCAACTACGATGTAAAGTTTACCTTCTACATTTTTTGCTGTCAATATACCTCGTTTAACCTTCGCGTAGACTGCCTGTCTTGAAATACCAAGTTCTTGTGCATACTCAGCAGGTTTCATCAACTTTTCCATATTCATCCCTGTTTACAATTTTGTAAATGATAACATAAGTTTTATGAAAGGTTTACAGATAAGATTCTATATTCAAATCTCAAAAGATAAAGTCCTGTTATATCTATACTAGGAAATGTTTGAAAAAATTGTCACCGAACTTTATGAAGAGAAGGCTTTTTTTCTAATGTATGCATGCAGTGATCGTTGTTAATTTACTTTTGTGTGCCGTCAAGTACGGGAACAAATAGACACTGTTCAATGGTTTCAGAAGTGATACGACCATTTTTCTTATAATAACGCGTAATAATATGATAATTTTCAGCTTCTTCTACAGGGGCCACCAATATGCCGCCTTCTGCCAATTGTTCAAAAAGCACTTCTGGTATCTCTTTGGCCGTTGCAGAAAATAAGATGCGTTCAAAAGGTGCATACTGCTTCCATCCTCTTTGCCCATCGTCAAAACGTGTAATGATGTTGTTCATTTCAAGTAAAGCAAAATGATTCTTTGCTTCTTTAAGCAGCTCATCAATCCGTTCGATGGTAAATACACGACGACATATCTTGCTTAATATCGCTGCTTGATAGCCACTTCCGCACCCGACTTCAAGTACAGAATCTATACCGTCAAGCTCTAAGTGTTGTGTCATCTTAGCAACAGTCAGAGGAGAAGATATCCACTGGCTGGCTGCCAAAGGAAGTGCATCAAGCTGGTAAGAAAGGTGCTTAAACTGAGCAGGAACAAAAACTTCTCTGTCAACAGCTAAAAATGCTTCTTTGACATGCTTGTCTAATTCAAAGTGTTTCTCGATCTCTACAACCAGGTTTTGTCGCTGTCTCGCTTTTATCATAAATTTAAATACCTCATCCCCAAATAATGCAGAAATTCTATCTAAAATCTAGTTAAAAAGGCTTTTTAGCTTATCCCATAGTCCCGGTTCTTCGATACCTTTGTCTTTATTGTCCATTGTTGTGTAAGAGTCACATCCTGCTTTGCTTCCAGCATCACATGCTTTTTTGTAGAACATTTTCTCTGATGCTCTGTCCTTTTCAACTCCAAACCCACCTCTATATATAATGGCAACGTTAATACATGCATTCGCACTTCCCAAAGTACATGCTTTCTCATAATACTCTCTTGCCAGCACATCATTTTGGCTGATCTCCTGAGCATCTCTATACATAGTCCCCATCGCTTCACAAGCCGTTTTAACACCTTTGCTGCATGATACTTCAAGATAAGGCTTCGCTGCCTGATAGTGCTTATCTTTATAATAGTTATCGCCCAAAGCATCACATGCCTTTTCTTTACCATGTTTGCATGCTTTACGAATGTATTCTAGTCCTACATCTTTTTTCTCTTGGTCCTCAGCATTTTCTCCTGTTGTCAATGCCATACCTGCTTCATAACAACTTTTGATATTTCCGTTGTTACACTCCTCTATCTGCACATCAACCTCTACTGCATTTACGCATACAAAACCCAATAATAATACTACTGCTAATTTCATTCTTATTTTCCTCTAATCCATCACTATATAGCGACGCATTTTTTTAATTTCTCTGAAGTCTATGCTTCCCTCTACCGCCTCTAGTGCATCATTCATAGTTACTTCCCCTGTAGGAGAGATGATCGCAGAAGATCTTGCCATATCTTCATCACAAGAATTTGAGACTACGACATAACATTGATTCATCACAGCCAGTGCACGTGAAAGTACTTCAAGGTGTGTTTTACGCGGCTTTCCCCACCTTGAAGGTACAAGTACCACATCTGCACCTTCTACCTGTTCCCATAATTCTTTAAAACGCAACTCAAAACAGATCAGTATGGCATACTTCACACCTTCTATCTCAAAAGGTTTGATCTTCTTTTTCTTCCCTGCTTGGAAATACAGGTCTTCATCTCCAAGTTTAAAAAGTTTCACCTTTTCTTGTCGATGAATGATTTTATGTTTATGGATCACCACTGCCTGATTGACAAAATTTTCACCCTCTTCAAGGATAAGCGTTAACACCACTATCTGCTCATTCACCTCTTTTTTAAGCACATTAAGTGCATTGGCTGAAAATTTTGCAGCTGTTGTCATATGCTCATAATCATGTGCAGTCAAAAATACTTCCGGTGCAACGACAATGTGTTTGTCTTGATGTTCTTTTAAATAAAAAAGAAGAGTATCCAGGTTTTCCTGATATCGTTTGTGAGAGGGAAGCTGTAAAGTAACAACTTCCATTTTTTTAGGCAAGGTTAACATGATAAGGCCTAAAAATCGTCTAGATCCAGACTTCCTTTGGAATAGTTTGTTACATTCCCTTCAAAGAAGTTCGTCTTTTGGTCATTAAACTGTGAAAAGTTATCTACCCACTTGATAGGATGCTCTACATTGTAGATCTTTTCAAGTCCTACAGCGTGTAGTCTTTTGTCTGCAAGATGCTGAATATACTGTGTGATGATATCGTCTGTAAGTCCTAGTATCTGTCCCTGAGTGATGTATGCACCCCACTCAGATTCAAGCTTCACGGCAGATCTAAACATCTCATAAACATCCTCTATCAGCTCTTTGGTAAACAGTTCTGGTCTCTCTTTTTTAGTAGAGTTGATCATGTTTTGAAACAAAAGAAGGTGTGTTACTTCATCTCTCTGGATGAAACGTATCATCTGGGCCGTTCCAAGCATTTTATCTGAACGTGCAAGTGTATAGAGGTATGCAAACCCGCTATAAAAATAGATACCTTCAAGGATTTGATTAGCAAACATTGCTTTTACGATGTTTGTGTCTGAAGGGTTACTTGAAAGTTCTTCATATACTTTAGCAATAGCATCATTTTTCGTTTTAAGCTTCATGTCTCTTCGCCAAAGCTCATATATCTCTTTAGAATTTGTTGAGATACTGTCTACCATCACGGCATAACTCTGAGAGTGCAACGCTTCTTCAAAAGCCTGCCTTACCAAGATAAGGTTTACTTCCGGAGCAGTAATGAAAGGGTTCAGGTTGTCTATGATGTTATTTGTCTGTAAGGAGTCCATAAAAATGAGTTGGGCAAGGACTTTGTCATATGCTGACTTCTCTGAATCGGTGAGATGTTTATAGTCGTTGACATCACGTGTCATATCCACTTCTTTAGGAAACCAAGTGTTATTAAGCATCATTTCCCAAAGGTTATATGCCCACTGGTATTTAATGTCATTAAGTTCAAATATTCCGGTAGGATCTCCACCAAATATCTTACGCTCGCCTGTTTTTTCTTCTGAGTCAGGATTGTATATTTTTTTTCGTACCATCTTTATACCTTGATGAATTTTTCATGATTAATTTAAAACATTATACACATTTAGACTGATTTTTTAGATAGACTAACCTTATGAAAAATTTAGAACAAGACAAAGTAGCACAACTCCTACAAATTATCCAAGATAAACCTGGTCAACGCATCGTACATTTCTCTGATGGCTCTCACATCCTCACTAAAAACTTAAGTGAATTTTGCGAAAATCATCACAGTGATTACTACTTATACTGCACTAAAGATGCTTTTTATGATAAATCCGTCACCAAATACGCAGATCAGTCGCATATACATATTGTAAAATTCAACCTTCGTCGTCCAAGATACATGATGCAAGCCGTAGAATATGATTATCTTATTGCGACACTGGATTTCACACAAGAAGATAAAGCTGTATTTTTAGAAAAATGCTATCCGATCATTAGAACAGGAGGAAATATTATTATACTCATACCAAACAGTTCTTATGCCGAGCGTGACGAATGGAGGGATATCCTTGTAGAACAATACTATGTTTCAACCAATATCATAGATGATCTCTTTGAGCATTATGATGTTATTGTTGCAAAACGTATGCATGGATGGGGTGGCAAGTAAGCACTTATGTATAGATGCTCTTTATAAAGGTAACTTTTCGGAGGGAATAAATTTAAAAAAGGGATATGCATCCACAGTGGGAAACAAGGATGCATCTATAAAAAATGAAAAGCTACCTAGAAAGCCGAAGTATCAAAAAGGGATAAGAGTCCTTCGTGACTTTCATGCAGGCAGTATAATATTATTGTGTGAATTAAGTATGAATTCTACAGATAAGAACAACAATAATCTGTAATACTTTTTACATTTACCTGAAATTTAGCATTTGCAGGTACATCGAATGACTCGCCACCTTTAATAGTTATCCACTCATTTGAATCTGGCAGTTTTACATCAAGTTCGCCTGACGTGATCTCCATTAACTCTGCTGCAGCCGTACCAAATTCATATTCACCAGGCAGCATGAACCCTAAGGTTTTTTTACTTCCATCTTCAAAATTTACCGTTCGGCTCGTTACTGCACCGTTAAAATAACTATTGCCTTCTATCTCTACACTCACATTTTTAAAAATTTTCATTAAAATATCCTTTTTTGGGTGAGATTATAACTAAATCATGATTCTTATTGTATAGTTTGAGCCAAAAAGAGTATAATTTAAAATTGTGAGGTATTTATATGAAAAAATTATTATACATAACGGACCAAGATGAATACATGGATCATAGTTTCATAGCCCCGTTGTTTGAAACATATCTAAATAAGTATTTAAGTGTCGATATTGTCTATTTTACCGAGTTTAAATCTGATTTTGAACGAAAAGAAAAGCATAGATTTACTGTACCTGCAAGATACAAAAATGTACTTCTTGCTGAACTAAACAGAAATGACGTGCCTATTGATAGTTACGCGTATATTATTGTCAGAAATGATATAGACATCATGAAACACGTACTAAGAGAAAAAGATAAATACCGATACAAAACTGCCTTTAGGCTCTCTATTCCAAAAAGAAGAGTGAAAATCAGATGCAGTATTGCTGAAGGTGAAGGTACATTTATTGATACGATAACCGATAAGTTTAAAACTTTAAGTGAAACAAAGATCATCAACATGTGTGATGCATTTTTACCTACCTCTGCAAGTATGCATGAAGAATTTTTTCCTAATGTGACTACCAAAACCATTATTTGTCCTCCTGGAATAGACCCAAACATGCTTCATCCAAACATCCAGCATGAAGGAGAAGAAAAAAGATTTTTTTATGCAGGAACTTTAGACAAAGTAAGAGAATTTGAAACTGTCTTAGAAGCATTTTCACAAATTTCATGCGATACATGGAGACTGACAATTTCAACCAGAGATACTCAATACGCTTTGGAAATGGTCAGACAATATAAAGACTTAGAAAACAATATTGAAATTCACAATGCAAAAAACAGGGATGAACTGCTTGACCTTATTGCCAAAGCAGATATAGGTGTGGCTCTTTTACCGGATTATCCCATTTATAATACTTCAACCCCTGTAAAAATATTTGACTACTACTCATCGGCAATACCCTGTATCATGACAAATTCCGGACATACAAACAAAATCTTTACAGATTGTGCAAACGCCTGGTTTTGTAAGTTTGAACAAAATGATATAAAAGAAAAAATCGAATACATCATATCTTTAAGCAAAGAATCCATTGCCGATGTAGGCGTCAAAGGTCAAAAAATATTATTGGATGTAAAAAATTATGAAAAGATCGCTAAAAATATAGCGATAAAATTAGAGGAACTTTAAAACAGTATGGAAAATAAAACAATAAACAATAAACATTATGATGTTTTAATTGTCGGGGGCGGGATCTCTGGAACAGCGCTCTTTTATGAATTAGCAAAATACACAAATGTTAAGTCTCTGTGCCTGCTTGAAAAATATGAAGCCTTATCAACCCTAAATTCCAAAGCTACCAGTAATTCTCAAACTATTCACGTAGGAGATATCGAGACAAACTATACACTGGAAAAAGCAAAAATTACCAAACGAACAGCAAAAATGATAGAGAAGTTTTGTTTACAGTATGGGCTGGAAGATAAGATCATGTTTAAACATCAAAAGATGGCACTGGGTGTCGGAGAGAAAGAAGTACATTTTATTGAACACAGATATCATGAATTTAAAGAAGTGTTCCCCTATCTTGAACTTTGGGATGTTGAGAAGCTAAAAGAACTTGAACCAAAGCTTGTTTATGCAGACAAAGAACAAACAAAAGTACGTCCAGAGCCTATCATCGCTATGGGAACATCCAGCCAATATACTACCGTTGACTTTGGTG
>JAPHUJ010000112.1 GCA_026193735.1 Sulfurovum sp. | reverse complement strand
TAATCGCTTCACACACCATTTGTGCACCACTCATCTGCATGGTTTACACTCCATTTAAATATATTTTTTTTGATTATAGCTAAAAAAGATTAGAGTTTAGAGAGTCTCATTCTTACAGCCTTCTATCACCACACCTTCACGTAAGCCATCATCTATAACGATACAATTTTTCACTGATAAGATAGTAAAAAGCTGCTTATATATAAGGATACCTGCAGCAATCAAATCTGAGCGTCCTGTTCCTACAGCTACTTCTCTCTCTTCGAATGGCATGGAAAGTAATTTTTTTAAATAAAAATCTAGCTCATTTACTTCAATTGACGCACCATTTATCTTTGATGCATCGTAGGTTTCGTAATTTTGCCCGAGTTTCATAGCTGCTACTGTGGTAGGTGTACCTGATGTGGCTAAAAAGTCTGTTAGTTCTCCCTTAGTAGCATAAACTTCAGTACAAAATTTTTGTATATCAAACATCTCTTTGGGAAGTGCCTTCTCAATATTATCTAATGTCTTGTAAGTTTGTGCAATAGTAACTATCCCCACAGGGAAACTTTTAACAATGGTTGCATTTTCATAATGAAAAATGAGTTCAGTAGAAGCGCCGCCTATGTCTACAAGAATAAAATTATTTGAAGCATATTGTAGTTTAGAAAGTCTATGCTTTACTGCCAATAAAGTAAGTCTTGCCTCTTCTTCACCGGAAATGATTTCAAATGTCACACCTGTTTCTTTTTTGATTTGAAAAAGTACTTCATCAGAATTCGATGCCCTGCGTACAGCTTCCGTTGTCACTGCCTTTACTCCCGAAGAAGAAAAATCTATCTGCTGTTGTGCATCTTGAATGGCCGAGATGATCCTAGCTATGGCTTCATCATTGATCATTCCATGTTCTGCTAAGCCATCTGCTGTTTTGACTATTTTTTCATACTCAGATATCTGTTTACCGGTAGTACAATCATACTCCAACACACGTAAGGTATTTGAACCTAGATCTATAGCTATCATTAATGCTCTTCTTTAAAGGTAAATCCACCCTCTTTAAGTTGCTCTCTTATCTGTGCCTGATGTTCTACACCTTTTGTCTCCAGGGACACAGAAACATGTGCATCACCAAACTCTAAGTCTATAGAGGTTCTGTCATACCCTATCTGTACGATGTTCGCACCGATACGTGTAAGTATCCCCGTAAAAGCTTGCAAGGCACCCGGTTTATCTATGAGCGTGACAAGAAGTTTCATCTTACGTGCAGACTTCATAAGCCCTTTTTCAATGATGAGAGAAAGCATTGTAACATCGATGTTACCTCCACTAAGCACTACCCCAATTTTCGAGCCTTTAGGCAAGTCTATCTTTCCATGCAAGAGTGCAGCAACGCCTACAGCTCCTGCACCCTCAACTAATACTTTTTGTTTTTCTAACAAAAAGAGTATGGCATAAGCTATCTCATCTTCACACACTGTTTCAAAAACATCAACATTATTTAAAATATATTCTAAAGTGATCGGTGACGTATCACGTACTGCTATACCATCTGCTATAGTTCTTACAGAGGTTGTATCTATTGGCATTCGTGCATCATAAGATTTTTTCATCGCAGGCGCTCCCGCTGAAGAGACACCTATGATCTTACACTCAGGATCGAGTGCTTTACTTGCCATAGACATACCCGATATTAGCCCTCCCCCGCCTACAGGAACAATAAGTGCATCAAGATCATCTATTTCTTCAAACATTTCAAGCGTCACAGTTCCCTGTCCTGACATCACTTCATCATCTGCAAAAGGGTGTACAAAAGTGTAGTTGTTTTCTTTACCAAATGTGACTGCATAGGCATATGCTTCATCATAATTGCTGCCATGAAGTATGACATTGGCACCAAATTCTTTCACTCCCATTACTTTAGTAAGCGGTGTTGATTCTGGCATCACTATGGTTGCTACTATGCCAAAATGTTTTGCTGAAAAAGCCACACCCTGTGCATGATTACCCGCAGATGCAGCAACTACACCACCCTTATCTCCCGCCTCTATGAGAGAAGCAATTTTATTAAAAGCCCCTCTAAGTTTAAATGCACCTGTACGCTGAAGATTCTCTTTTTTGAGATACACTTCATAGCCACACATCTGGCTCAGAATAGGTGCATAAGAGAAGGGAGTACGATGTATTACATCCGATACTCTTTCATACGCTTTTTCTATACTTTTTAAGTCTAACATTATCTTTCCTAGATATTATATTGATTGAATTATATCACAAAGGAGAGATAATCATGGAATGTGAATTGCCAAGAGTCAACAGTAACCCTGAAGAAATGAAACGATATTTTGAAGAAGCAAAAACTATAGCTGTTATAGGTGCATCGCCAGATACTACAAAAGCGAGTAACCATGTAGCCCATTACCTAAAAGAAGTAGGCTATAAAATGATACCTGTCTACCCAAAAGGAGATACTATCTTAGGCGAAAAAGTCTATAGAAGCCTTGCAGAAATTGATATTCCCGTAG
>JAPHUJ010000212.1 GCA_026193735.1 Sulfurovum sp. | reverse complement strand
GTTTTTTATCGTCACTGTCTATGATAACAAAGGCATTGCTTCTATCCAGTTTTTCGATATGAAATTTTAAAAACAGTAAGCCAAATTTATGAAAGGTACATAAAAGTGGAGGGTAACTTACTTTTGCAGGCATAAGTTTAAGGGCACGCTCGCGCATTTCTGCAGCAGCTTTATTTGTAAAAGTAAGCGTTAAAGTGTTTGCCGGGTCTATACCTACTTCACCTACAAGGTAAGCGAGTCTCGTAGTAAGTGTTTTCGTCTTTCCACTCCCTGCGCCTGCAAGGATAAGCATCGCACCATCGATATGTTCGACGGCTTCTCGCTGTGATGGGTTTAGTGCATTTAAAATTGTTTCCATAAGATTATTGCGCTCCTGTATAGTATTAATTATACCTTTAAATTGATTAGAAGTGCCATAAAGAGAAAATTTAGAATTTTTAATACAATATAAAATTATTCTAATAAGAATAACTTATGTCTAATTAAGTATAATTAGATATAATAACTTTATTAACTTATATATTTATATATTTAAGAATTAGTTTAAATTAAGGACATCATTAAATGCTAAAAGATTTTGTAAAATTAGAAACATTTTTAACTGTAGCACGCGAAAGAAGTTTTTCTAAAGCATCGGCAAAGTTAGGGATTTCTCAACCGGCGGTAACCCAACAAATTAAATTCATTGAAAAATATCTTGGGTGTAAGGTTATTGAACGTAAAAAGAATGGTATTAAACTCACGAATGAAGGTGAAGAACTTTATAAGGTAGCAGCAAGACTTGAAAAAGAGATACACTCTTCAGAACAAGATATACTTAAGATCATTAATAAAGAGATTACATTCAGATTAGGTGCTTCATTTACCATAGGTACATACATTATCCCCGGACAATGTCTCAATACAATTGGTGAAGCGATCCACAATAGCGTTAATTTGGATATAGATCTAAGTGATAATATTATAGAAAAACTTAAAGACAGAAAGTTAGATGTTGGTCTTATCGAGTCTCCGGTAATGGATCAAGACCTTATTTACAGAGAGTGGTTGGAAGATGAGCTTGTACTTGTGAGTAATGTACCTATATCTAAAACACTGAAAACAGAAGAGTTATATGATTTTGACTGGATCTGTCGTGATGAGGGTTCTCATACAAGAACAGTTGTAGCTGAAGTGTTTGACGAACTGGGCGTTTCTTGTAAAAGCTTTAATGTGCTGAGTGAAGTAAGTAACACAGTTACAGTGCTGCAAACGATTAAAAAAAGTGACAAAAATCCAGATAGACCTGTGGTATCTATATTGTCAAAATATGCCATTATGGATGAAGTTGCCAATGGTGAGCTTTTTGAGGCGAGACTCAGAGGCTATACGATGACACGTAAGTTTTACATTGCTTACTCTAAAGAGAATAAGCATAATGCTTATGTAGATAATGTCGTAAATTTCATCTTAGCGGGGCACTGCTAAGATTTAGACTTTATTTTTTATTCTTGAGGAGTTTTTTATTCTCAGGATTATTTAAAAGTGCTTCCATAGAAGATTTTTTGGATGCACTTACTTCTTTTTTCTTTTCACCCTCTATTACAGGATTTGCAAGATTGATGACTATGGGATTATCTCCTACAAAGATCTGTTTTATAGCAAGCAGTGGTACCGATACTACTGAACCAAAATTATCATTTCCAAATCCAGCTTCAAAAGAGAAATATCTTTGTTCCAGCTGCGCACTTTCATATGTAAATCCACTCAATATAAAGAGGACGGTATCATCAAATGATTCTTTGATATGTGAGGGTAATTCTGGTGAAAATGTGATGTATTTGACTTCACATGCAAGTGCGAATTCTTGATTTTTATCAAATAAATATTTAATTGTTTCAAAGATATGTGTTTGGATGAGTGTACGATACTCAGGTGTCTGAAAAAGGTTAATGGTCATTAATTCCCTTTCTTAAATTATCTTGATGTCATTAATTATTTTAAATCCTATCATAGCATTCATTAAAGCTACTTGTGAATAGTGGGGTATGTCTTCTTTTTTAATCTCTTTTGTATGAAGGAATCCTTCATCGATCAATTTGGCTCTCATTGTACCTTTAAGTAATGGTTTCTCTGGAGTCACCCACTGTTTACCATCAAAAAAAGCGATATTTGATATCGTAGTATCGGTCAAATATCCATCTTTTTCTATAATCACTTCATCCACATCTTTATTGGATTCAAGCAGTGTATTTAAAGTATCTCTATTGGCATATTTAAAATTATATTCAATATCTGAGGAAACTATTCTCAATGTCTGTATCTTTTTGGGAATGTAAGGGAGATAGTCTATGGAGTGTAATGTTTCACCATAGAGGATGCGACAACGGTACGATCCGACTTTTGGTGCATCTATGATGGAGGATAAGTCCAGACTATCTTCACTCTGAAATAGTGACTGACGGCTTAGGTCGCATCGATCCTGATGGTAACGAAGGTTGTATATTTTACCCTCTTCTATTTTGATGGTTTCAAGTAAAAGAGATTCTGATGTCTGTACTT
>JAPHUJ010000155.1 GCA_026193735.1 Sulfurovum sp. | reverse complement strand
TAACAAAAGAGGGTGTTGAAATAAGAGTCTAGTACCTTCTAATCCAAAGCGTGCTATAATATTCTTTATTTAAAAAAACTAGGAAATTATGATGATAAAAATATTTACAGATTATCAAGAACGATGGCTTACAGGCATTGGTCTATTAGCGCTTGTTGGATTTATTGGTTGGGTAGATAACTTTTTTGTTATGTGGGCTTTTCTGGGTGTCATTTATATGTTTGCTTTTTATGAGGCGATGAAACTTTTTAAACTCACCGGACCGTCTATGTACGTATGGGCTGCACTCTTGTGGGTAGTTGCATATTTTTACCCTAACCCGGATGATCTGTTCTTCTTTATGGCAGTCATATTTGCATCTTCCCTTGCCTATTTTCACAACTTTGACAAAAGACTGCTACTTCCTTTCCTTTACCCTGTCAGCGGGATACTCTTTTTTCTTATCCTCTACCAGGATTTTGGGATTGCGTCTATGTTCTGGCTTCTTGTCACCGTGGCACTCACAGATGTAGGTGCATTTTTCACAGGCAAAGCCATCGGTAAAACAAAATTTTCAGACACTTCTCCAAACAAAACCCTTGAAGGTGTCTTTGGTGGTATCATCATTGCAACTTTGGCCGGTAGTTTTGCAGGACTTTATGTCGTTGAGTTGTGGATCGCTATTATCGTAACACTTGCTACCGCTGTCGCTTCAGTATTTGGAGACCTGTTTGAGTCATATCTTAAGCGTGAAGCGGGGGTTAAAGACTCTGGAGACTTGCTCCCTGGGCATGGTGGGATATTAGATAGAATTGATGGCTACCTCTTTGGTGCGGTTATCATGGTTATTGCACTTAGATCACTTATCTAATCAATGTCAAGCATCGTATTACTTGGTTCTACCGGCTCAATAGGGGTCAATACCCTCATTATTGCCAAACGCTACAATATTACCATTGAAGCTCTTGTAGCAGGAAATAACATTGACCTGCTCAATGCACAGATCAAAGAGCATCAACCAAAAGTCGTTGCTATCGCTAACAAAGGAGATAGAACAAAGGTCAATCACCCGCATGTACTCTGTGGTGCAGAAGGCATCTTAGAACTTATAGAAATGTCCGAAAGCGATACCGTAGTCAATGCACTGGTAGGTTATGCGGGTCTTGCCCCTACACTTAAAGCTACAAGGCTTGGTAAAAGAGTCGCACTGGCAAACAAAGAGTCACTGGTGGTTGCCGGAGAGTTCATTGACATGTCCCTCATCACACCCATAGACTCTGAGCACTTTGGACTGTGGTACCTCATGAATGAACGTCCTGTCTCCAAGCTTTACATCACTGCAAGTGGCGGTGCCTTTAGGGACTGGGAACTTGAGCGGATGAAAGATGCCACTTTTTCAGACGCACTTAAACACCCCAACTGGTCCATGGGTAACAAGATCACTATAGATTCAGCCACCATGACCAATAAACTGTTTGAACTTTTAGAAGCAAAATGGCTCTTCAATACAAACAACATCGATGCTGTCATAGAAAAAAAGTCTATCATCCATGCACTCGCAGAATTTACAGATGGTTCTACCACTGCACATTTTGCAGGTGTAGATATGAAGTTGCCTATCGCTTTTGCACTGAGAGGTGAAATCGAAGAAGCCATCTTGCCTCCAACAGATCTGCTCGGCATAGGCAGTTTGGAATTTCTACCTATTGAAGCAGAACGTTATCCTATCTGGAACATCAAAGAGCATATCTTAGGTCACCCTCATTTGGGTGTCGTGGTCAATGCTGCGAACGAAGAAGCCATAAAAGCGTTTCAAGCAGAAAAATGTTCGTTTTTTGGAATGAGTGAAATGGTATTAGATGCTTACAAAAAGTTTGAAGCCGTCAAAGCATCAAACATCAATGAGATCATACAAATAGATCATGAGATCAGAGCCTATGTCAATGCAAGATAAAGTCCTCATACTTCATGGTTGGGGTGGCAGTGATGCCCCTCACTGGCAAGCAGAGTTAGCTGCAACCATAGCCAAAAATTATGGAACTGTCTCCTTCCCCTTACTCGACAACTGCCACTTTCCCAGCAAAAACAGATGGGTAAAACAGCTCAGAGGGATACTTGAAGATTTCAAGCCAGATACCGTGGTTTGTCACTCTTTAGCCAACACACTGTGGTTTTGGCTCTGCCAAGAGCAAGGTTTCATAAAAGAGAGACCTGAGATCAAAAGACTTTTTATGGTTTCCCCGCCAAGCCTTATGACTGAAGTCGATACCATCAAAACCTTTTTCCCCTGCAAAATGCCGGAAAAACTTTATGCCAAAGAAGTACAGATGATAATCTCAGACAATGATCCTTACATCGAAGTAGAAGAAGCAAAAACTATGTCAAAACAGTATGATGTCCCTTTAACTATTATCAAAAATGCAGGTCATATTAATGCCGACAGCGGTTATGGGAAATGGGAATTTATAGAAGATTTGATCATGGAGAAAATATGATATTGAGTATAGAGTCAAGCTGTGATGACAGCTCCATAGCCATCACAGAGATAGCCACTAAAAAAGTCCTTTATCATAAAAAGATCTCCCAAGAGGAGCAGCATTCCTGTTATGGTGGCGTGGTTCCTGAACTTGCTTCAAGACTGCATGCTGTAGCACTTCCTGAGATATTGAAAGAGACAAAACCCTATTTTGGAAAACTTAAAGCCATTGCTGTAACCAATCAACCTGGACTTGGAGTCACATTACTTGAGGGCATTGCTATGGCAAAAACACTGAGTGTTTTACTTGATATACCTCTCATACCCGTACATCACCTCAAAGGGCATATCTATTCACTTTTTATAGAGAAGGAGCCTATCCTACCCCTACTCGTACTTCTCATCTCAGGAGGACATACACAAGTCATTAGGGTTGAAAGTTTTGAACACATGGAGATCCTGGCCACCAGCATGGATGATTCTGTAGGTGAAAGCTTTGACAAATGCGCCAAGATGATGGGATTAGGCTATCCTGGAGGTCCTCTCATAGAAGCACTTGCCCTTAAGGGATATGTAAACCATTTTGAACTCCCTATACCGCTACGCAATTCTCCTCTTATAGCCTTTTCCCTCTCAGGACTTAAAAATGCCGTGAGACTTCAAGCAGAAGCATTGGGTGGCATAGAGGGTATGAGCGAGCAAGATCGTGCAGATCTATCTGCATCATTTCAAAAAGCAGTCAAACTTCACCTCATTCAGAAAAGCAAAAAAATTTTTGCAAAAGAAGAGATCAAAGACTTTGCCATCGTAGGCGGTGCATCTGCGAACAGATATCTCCGGAATGCCTACCAGGACCTCTGTGATGAGTTTGGCAAAACACTGCACGTTGCCCCACTTGAATATTGTTCAGATAATGCAGCCATGATAGGACGTTATGCAGTAGAAGCCTATGAAAGAAAGCTATTTATAGACCCAAATGCCATAGACATTGTAAGCACAAAAAAACAACAGAGCGGAATGCTGCTATAAGCCCCTGAAATTGCCCCTTCCCTAAGCTACTTTTAGCTAAAATATATATACTTATATAGTATTTAAAAGCGACTAACCGCGTAAGCTTTCTAATGAGGAAACCAAGCGTTAGCGCGATAAAATGGACTTTGTTCATTTTATGTTATCAATAAAAATATGGAGTCTACACATGGCAGAATATGGTGCTAGTAATATTAAAGTCCTTAAAGGACTAGAAGCGGTAAGAAAACGACCAGGTATGTACATTGGTGACACCTCTACAAAAGGTCTTCATCACCTTGTATATGAAGTCGTAGATAACTCGATCGATGAAGCGATGGCAGGATACTGTGACACCATCAAAGTCACACTGACCAAAGCAGGTTCAGCTATTGTTGAAGATAATGGTCGTGGTATCCCTGTATCAGAACACGCTGGCGAAAAAATGTCTGCGGCTACGGTTGTAATGACTGTTCTGCATGCGGGTGGTAAATTTGACAAAGACACGTACAAAGTGTCTGGTGGTCTTCATGGGGTGGGTGTTTCTGTTGTAAATGCACTTTCAAAAGACTTAAAACTTATCATAAACCGTGATGGCCACTCCTATGAACAAGATTTTAAAAAAGGTATCCCTCAAGAAATCTTGGCGGAAACGGGTACTTCTCGTAAGAAAGGTACGAAAATAGAGTTCTGGCCGGATGACAGTATCTTTACCGAATCTGTCACTTTCCAAAAAGAAATCTTGATGAAACGTTTTAAGGAGCTTTGTTACCTTAACCCAAAGATCAGTATTGATTTTAAAGATGAACGTGACGGGACAAAAGAGCTCTATCATTTTGAAGGAGGTATCAAACAATTTGTTGAGGACATGAACACAAAAGAACCTCTTTCAAGCGCACAGTTCTTCCAAGGTAAAATGGACGATATTGAGATAGACATCGCTTTGATGTACTGTGATTCGGACACTGACAAATCACTCTCTTTTGTAAACAACATCAAAACGGCTGAAGGTGGTACGCATGAAGCAGGTTTTAGGGCTGGACTTACCCGTTCTATGGCCAGCTACATCGCCAAAAATGCAAATGCCAAAGAAAAAGGCACGAAAATCACTGGTGAGGACTGCAAAGAAGGTCTTATTTCCATTGTTTCAGTACGTGTACCTGAACCGCAGTTTGAAGGGCAGACTAAAGGGAAACTGGGTTCTTCGTATGTACGTCCATTGGTACAAAAATTCTTCTCTGAACACTTTAATAAATACCTAGAAGAACAACCTATAGAAGCTAAAGCTATCATGGCGCAGATACTTCTTGCAGCCAGAGGTAGAGATGCAGCTAAACGTGCAAAAGACTTAGTCAAACGTAAAGATTCTATGAGTATCGGAACACTTCCTGGTAAACTTGCAGACTGTCAGAGTAAAGACCCTGAAATATCTGAGATCTACCTCGTGGAAGGGGATTCTGCGGGTGGCTCTGCCAAGCAGGGACGTGACAGAGTTTTCCAAGCGATTCTACCGCTCAAAGGTAAGATTCTCAACGTTGAAAAAGCACGTTTAGAAAAAATTCTTAAATCTGATGAGATCAAAAATATGATCACTGCACTTGGTTGTGGTATCGGTGAAGAGTTTGATGAAGATAAATTAAGATACCATAAAGTCATTATCATGACCGATGCCGATGTTGATGGGTCTCATATTCAAACACTCCTTATGACATTCTTCTTTAGATTTTTGAAACCTGTCATTGAAAAAGGATATCTCTACCTTGCACAACCGCCACTTTACCGTTATAAAAAAGGCAAAAACGAAGTCTATCTTAAAGATGAAAAAGCATTGAACGATTATCTGATCGAAAATGGTATCACAGCCATTGAAAGTACAACTATGGGACAATCAGACCTTGTAGAACTCTTTAAGCTGGTAGCCTACTATCGTATGACTCTCAAGGAGATAGAAAAGCGTTTTGCATTGCCGGAAGTACTTCGTTATATGATTGAAAATCCTGATGTTATAGGAACCAACAACAGAGAACTTGCAAAAACCATTGAAGCCTATATTGCGGAACTCGGATACAATATCCTAAACAAAACGATCACAGATGATACGATCCATTTATTTGTGCAAACTAAAGATGGACTGGAAGAGCTCATCGTAGATGAAATACTCTTTACGAATCCTCACTATAATGAAGCTATACATATACACCAAAAAATCTCTGAATACCGCACAGATGAATTTAAAGACCAGGATCTTCTTGCCCTCTTTGAAGAAGTTGAGAGTTCAGCAAAAAAAGGTGCGTATATTCAACGATACAAAGGTCTAGGGGAGATGAATCCTGAACAACTTTGGGAAACAACGATGACACCGGAGAACAGAAGACTCTTGCAGGTCACCATAGGTGATGATGAAACTGCCAGTGATACATTTGTACTCTTCATGGGTGATGAAGTAGAGCCTAGAAGAAACTACATTGAAAGCCATGCTAAAGATGTAAAACACCTGGATGTTTAATGCTATACTCCCAAAAAGAAGAAAGAGGACGACGATTTAGCCTGGCTCTGCGAGCAGGTATCCCCGTGCTCCTTCTTATTTTTCTTGTTTTTTATACTACTATTTATGATGGAGATACGGTCACTATCAGTATACGAGATGGTGTATTGCTTGCTGCTATTACCTTTATTGCCATCTATTTTATCTACTTTTTAATGAATCTAAGCGTTCAGGAAACATTGCTGGACGAAACCACACAAGGATTCAATAAAAAAACCTTTATCAAAAAGCTGCAACATTATAAGCCAAAATCTATAGCATGTCTCAACATAGAAAACCTCTTGTCCTTGAGTGAAAACTATAGTAGTGACCAAATAGATAACCTTCTCTATAGCATTTCTCGAAAATTAAATCTGGTCTTCAAACAAAATGGACTAGATACAGTACTTATAGGCCGACATCGAGGTTCAGAATTTTTAATTGCACTCGATGAGAATCATGATAATATACAAGCTATTTTAGAAACCTTGATAGAAGAAAACCCTCGTATTAACAATATGGAAATAGATTATAAATTTGCAATTATCACCAATACAAATGAGGACTTTGAAAAAGCCATAGTACAACTTCGTGATATCATAGCAAGTCAATCGGTAGGTGACAGTAAACAAAAGCATATACATACTATCAAAGACGCAAAAGAACTCTCAAGCATAGAAAAAGATGTCATTAACACTATTAAAAAGAAAAAATTACTCTTATCCTTTAGACCTCTTTTATGTATACAGACCGATACTATAGACACATATGAAATTGCGATCAAACTAAAATCTGAGACCCATCAGGATATTCCACCTCGTGTATTTTTACCTATCATTAACCGTTTAGGCTTAGGCAGAGAATATGATCTTACCCTGATAAAACATGTAATAGACCTCTTGCCTCTTGTAGATGACACTATTTCATTTACCTTTAATCTTTCACCTTTTTCCCTGAGAGACAGCTCTTTTCAGGAGAAACTTTTTATATATTTAAATGAAAAACATATAAACCCATCACGGTTGATCATCCAACTATATGAACGTAAAACACACCATGATCTGAGTGGATACCTTAACACCCTTAAAAATTTCAGATCTCATGGTATAAGAATCTGTATCGATAATTTTGGTTCATCCAATGCTTCTATGGAATATATGAAACATTTTAAGTTTGATATGGTCCAGTTTGATAGAGATTATGTGACAAATTTAGAAGATGGAACAACGTATGCGATGCTTCATTCTTTAATTAATATGTCAAAAGACCTACATGTTCAAACTGTTGCAAAATGGGTTGATAACGAAACACAAAAAAAGAAACTAAAAGCACTTGGCATTGACTACATACAAGGATTTGGGGTGAGCAAACCCATAGATGAAGAAGAGTTGATCAATAGATATAACTAGAATAATACTCAAAAAAATATTACAATTTGACATACATTTAAACTTTTTTCTAAAAATCTATTATGATTCACTTATATGAATACTAAGGATTTCCATGATAGATTTTCATGAAGTGATGCAAAGAGTCAAACAGATCCTCTTGATGCAAACCAAAAAAGAAAAAATACTAGACAGAGACATAGCAGACTCACTGGAACTCGACCCACAATACTTTGCCGTTATTAAAAAACGTAAAAAAATACCCTATGAATCCCTTGCACATTTTTGTAAACACAACAATATCAGTATGAATTGGATACTTTTAGCACAAAAACCTCAATATTTGACCTAAGTATTATTTATAGCTATAATAAAGTGTTAAATGAACTTATTAAAGGAAAAAGCATGAGCAAACTAAATGAAAAGATTGAACACTATACTGCTGCTTCAAAAGAGTTAAAGTTAGGTTTATCTGATGACTTAATTACTAAAGTAACTGTGGGTTTGGGGCCATCTATATACAAACAAGATGCTGAAACCGTATCATGTTCAGACAGTTCAGAACTCGACACAGTAAAAAAGAACTTCTTACAAAAAAAACTTGGACTCACTGCAAGTGATGCTGATCTTGATGCTGCCATCAAAAAAGTATGTGAAGCGATGGGTACTTCAAACAGACATAAATACAGAGCACTCTTTTATGCACTTCTCACAAAAGAGTTCGGTAAAGAGTCTGTGTACGCTTAATATGAAAAGAAGTCTTATATCTTGATAAACAAGATATATTTCTTCTCTTCCATAGACTTACCAAATCCAGCTACTTCTACATCACAATACTCTGCATTTACATCCATTCTAAGCTCGTACATCATATCAGATACAGGAAGTATAAGTAAAGGCTTTATAAGCTTACCTGTGGTGACTACAGAACCACTACCATCTATTTTAAGTATAAGTTGTTTCCGTACTTCATCCAAAACAGATAGATTGATCGGTGATTCACCTGCATAGATCAATTTCTCTGTATCCTCAGGATCCTCTTTCAAAAGCATAGCCGTCAAAATAAAATCTTCTTTATTGCCTATCTCTTCACGTACATCTTCTATGAGGTCTATGATGACTTTCATGTTTTATCCTTTAGCTCTAAAAACTATATATATTCAATAGTACAAGCTTTCGCTGTAGTTTACTGTAAATTTGGTCTAATATGATTTGTGGGGAGAGGGAGTTTACTGACAGTAAGTGACCGAATGGAATAAAACCCATTCGATCGAAGTTGCAGTAAAATACTGCGAAATATTAACTATTTCTTTTTGCGATGATCTCTTTTGCTACGTTCTGTGGAACCTCTTCATAGTGATCGAATTCCATAGCATATGTTGCACGACCTTGCGTCATTGAACGTAAGTCTGTCGAGTACCCGAACATTTCAGAAAGTGGAACAAATGCATTAACAATTTTGTGTCCTGCTCTGTCATCCATACCTGATACTTGACCACGTCTTTTTGCAATATCACCAATAACATCACCCATGCTCTCTTCAGGTGTTTCAACTTCAACCTTCATAAGAGGCTCTAAGATAACTGGATTAGCTTCTCTACAACCCTCTCTGAATCCCATTGAACCTGCAAGTTTAAACGCCATTTCAGATGAATCGACATCATGGTAAGAACCATCATAAACAGTTACCTTAACATCTTCTACAGGATATCCTGCCTGAATACCTCTAGCCATTGCTTCTTGTATACCTTTGTTGATTGGCTGGATAAACTCTTTTGGAATAACCCCACCTTTAACTGCATCAACAAACTCATAACCAGAACCAGGTTCTTGTGGTTCAATCTCAAGATATACGTGACCAAATTGTCCACGTCCACCTGATTGTTTAGCGTACTTGTACTCTTTTTTGACTGCTTTTCTAATAGTCTCTCTATATGAAACTTGTGGCGCACCAACTTCAGCTTCTACTTTGAATTCTCTTTTCATTCTGTCTACTAGAATTTCAAGGTGAAGTTCACCCATTCCTGAAATAATTGTCTGACCAGATTCTTCATCTGTTGCAACACGGAAAGAAGGATCTTCTGCAGCTAGTTTACCTAGAGCAATACCCATTTTTTCTTGGTCAGCTTTTGTTTTTGGCTCAACCGCAACAGAAATAACCGGATCCGGGAAATCCATTCTTTCAAGTACCACTTTATCAGAAGAATCACAAAGTGTATCTCCAGTTGTTGTATATTTAAGGCCTACAACAGCACCGATCTCACCTGCATAGATCTCAGATACTTCTTCACGTTTGATCGCATGCATTTTCATGATACGGCCGATACGCTCTTTTTTATCTTTTGTTGAGTTATGAATATATGAACCTGACTCCAAAGAACCACGATACACACGGATAAATGTCAACTGTCCAACAAAAGGGTCAGTCATGATCTTGAATGCCAATGATGCGAAAGCACCATCATCTGTTGATGGAACGATCACTTCTTGCTCTTCATTCTCCATCATAGTACCCTTAATCGCAGGGGCTTCTACCGGAGATGGAAGGTATGCAACAACAGCGTCAAGTAAAGTCTGAACACCTTTGTTTTTAAATGCAGTACCTGGAAGCATTGGTACAACGTGCATACCAATAGTTGCAGCTTTAATACCAGCAACGATTTCTTCTTCTGTTAGTGCTTCACCCTCAAGGAATTTTTCCATAAGAACGTCATTACCATCAGCTTCAGAAATACCTTCTATCATTTTTTCTCTAAACTCTTCAGCTTGCGCTTGAAGTTCAGGACGGATATCCTGCTCATGGTAGTTAGAACCCATTTCAGCATCTTTGTCCCAAACGATTTCTTTCATTTTAACAAGGTCAACAACACCTTCAAAACCTTCTTCGGCTCCGATAGGAAGTTGGATCACAAGTGGATTACCTTTAAGTCTATCTCTAATTTGTCTTTCAACTTCTAAGAAATCAGCACCTGTTCTGTCCATTTTATTCACAAATACTAGTGAGGGTACACCATAACGGTTTCTTTGTCTCCAAACTGTTTCTGATTGGGGCTGAACACCACCAACAGCACAGAATACTGAAACTGCACCATCAAGTACTCTCATAGAACGTTCAACTTCAATGGTGAAGTCAACGTGACCCGGAGTATCGATGATGTTGATTTGTTTACCTAGCCACTCACAAGTTGTAGCAGCAGAAGTAATTGTAATACCTCTTTCCTGCTCTTGTTCCATCCAGTCCATAGTTGCAGCACCATCATGTACTTCACCTATCTTGTGTTCAACACCTGTATAAAAAAGAATTCTTTCCGTTGTTGTTGTTTTACCTGCATCAATGTGAGCAGCAATACCAATGTTTCTTACGTCTTCAAGTTTGTGCGTTCTTGCCATAACTTAATTCCTTACCATCTATAGTGAGCAAATGCTTTGTTTGCTTCAGCCATTCTATACGTATCTTCTTTCTTTTTGAAAGCAGAACCCTTTTCAGTAGCAGCATCCATAAGTTCATTACTTAAACGCTCCATCATGGTTCTTTCATTTCTTTTTCTAGCTGCATCAACGATCCATCTGATTCCCAGTGATTGTTGTCTTACAGGTCTAACTTCGATAGGCACTTGGTACGTTGCACCACCTACTCTTCTACTTTTTACTTCCATTACAGGTTTGACGTTATCCATTGCTTTGTTGAATACTTCAATACCTTTTTCACCAGATTTTGATTCAATTCTCTCTAACGCAGCATACATTACTCTTTGCGCTGTGCTTTTCTTACCACCAAGCATAATTGCGTTGATGAACTTTGTTAATACTTTAGAACCGTGTACTGGATCTGGCAATACCGGTCTAACGGGAGCTTTTCTTCTTCTCATTGTGTTTCCTCTTCAATCTTATATAGTTGATTTACTCAAGTCTTGTCCCCTAAGGATAAATGACAACACCTGTTTCAAGCTCATTCCTAAGCTAAACTTTTACTGTAACGCGTTTAAATAATCGTTGATTATTTTTTAGGTTTCTTAGTACCGTATTTAGAACGTGCAACTGTTCTACCGTTTACACCTGAAGCATCTAGTGCACCACGAACAATGTGATACTTAACACCAGGTAAATCTTTAATTCTTCCGCCTCTTACGAGTACGATTGAGTGTTCTTGAAGGTTGTGACCCTCTCCACCAATATATGAGATAACTTCAAAACCACTTGTCAATCTTACTTTAGCAACTTTTCTAAGTGCCGAGTTAGGTTTCTTTGGTGTTGTAGTATAAACTCTTGTACATACGCCTCTTCTTTGAGGACATTTTACGAGCGCAGGTGATTTTGATTTTTTCACTTGCTTTTTACGTTCTTTACGAATCAATTGGTTAATTGTAGGCAAATCGTTTCCTTTCTGGTTAGTTTGAATTGAGATCATGTCTCTTGAATCTGGGTTCTTACACCACATAAAAACGTTCATTTTGAATGCTTTTATCTAGACTAAATCACACAGAAATTTGGAAGGGTATTATATCGAAAAATTCTTTAAAAATTCTTATATTTAGAAGGAGCGAGAAATAATGAAGAGGGTTAACCTGTTTCTAGCCTCAACTAGAAACAGTGTGCTGCGATTACTTCGCAGCCGTGAGTTGAATATTATCATTGTCGATCATACCAGTACCTACTGGAATAAGACGTCCGATAACAACGTTTTCTTTAAGATCTTCAAGCCTATCTATTGTTCCTGCAATAGACGCAGAAGTAAGTACCTTTGTTGTATCCTGGAATGATGCGGCAGAAATAATACTGTCTGCACCAACAGCTGAACGGGTAATACCTACAAGCATCGGCTCAGCGATAGAAGGTTCACCGCCGAGAGAAATAACACTCTGGTTCTCTTCTTGGAATTTACGACGAGAAATAATGTCTCCCGCGATAAACTTACTGTCACCACTTTCAACGACTTTTACTTGTCTCATCATTTGAGAAGTAACGATCTCGATGTGTTTATCTGAAATATTAACCCCTTGTCTACGGTAAACCATTTGCACTTCAGACACAATGTATTCATACAATGCTTTCTCACCCAATGCAGCAAGGATATCATGACTTGAGATGATACCATCAGTCAGTTTCTCACCTGCATGAACATATTCCCCCACATTCACAAGTGCCACTTTGTTTTTATCAACAAACTGTTCAGTGATCTGACCATTATCACCTGAAATAATAAGTCTCTCTTTACCTCGTAATGCCTTACCAAAGCTGACTACACCATCAATCTGTGCAATAAGGGCAATGTCTTTAGGACGTCTGGCTTCAAAAAGTTCAGAAACTCTTGGAAGACCCCCGGTAATATCTTTTGACTTTATCGCCGCTTTTGGTGTTTTAGCCAAAATATCTGCGATACTTACATCATCACCATCTTTAACAAATAAAATCGTTTTTGCATCAAGCTGATAACGGATCAACTCTCCGCTTTCAGTAGCAAGAACGATCGCTGGTTTATATGCAGCAGGAATGTATTCATTCAATTCAAGTCTTGTATCACCCGTTACTTCATCAAACTGCTCAACTACTGTTACACCTGGAATAATATCTTCAAACTTCAGTGTTCCCTTCTGCTCAGCAATAATAGGCTCTGAATATGGATCCCACTCAGCGATCACTACATGTGCAGAAGTCTCAGGGGCAGAAAGGAGATCTCCTCTTTGAACTGTATCATCATTGGCTACTTTAACCACAGAACCTCTTGAGATATAGTGTCTTGCTGCTTCCCTGTTGTTTTCATCAACAACGACAGCAAAGAGACCTTTTTCTTCTACTTTTGTACCCTCTTTTATAGCTGTATGGGCTTCAAGATAATCCCCTTTAAGCAAAAAGAACTTCACTTTACCTTTTGACTCAGATATCACGTTTTGTGTCACTGGAGCACCATCTTCAACTTTAAGTTCAGATGCAAATGGAACACGACTTGGTACAGACCAACCTTCATTGATCACTTCTACGATAGAATCACCTTCTTTTACTTTATCGCCATCATTAAGAGGTAAGAAAAGTTTCCCTTCAACTTTACCTGCAACACCTGCAAGTTCATTTGATTTAGCAACATCAGATTTTCGAAGGTTGTACTTCACTTCATCTT
>JAPHUJ010000053.1 GCA_026193735.1 Sulfurovum sp. | reverse complement strand
TTTTTTCATACCAATTATCCTTCTTATTTGTTTCTATTACTATTTCTAGATCGTGTACTACTTCGAGCACCATCACGGCTCCCGCCGTTGTTGGCATGAGAACTGTTGCTTCGAGGTTTATGATGTGAATTTCCACCACCATTGCCACGACCTTTTCCGCCGCCTCTACCATTTTCTATAGGCTCAGCCTTGATATTCGGGTCTGGTTTAAAAGCTGCTATCTCCACTTTAGGAATCTCAGACTTAATGAACTTTTCTATATCAAAAAGTAATTTATGTTCATCGACACATACAAGTGAAACGGCCTCACCACTCTGCCCTGCACGACCAGTTCTACCTATGCGGTGAACATAATCCTCAGGTACATTTGGAAGTTCATAGTTTACCACATGTGGAAGCAGGTCTATGTCTATCCCTCTTGCTGCGATGTCTGTGGCTACAAGTACACGGATCTCATTTGCTTTGAAAGAAGCCAATGCTTTGGTTCTTGCCCCTTGGCTTTTGTTCCCATGTATCGCAGCTGCAGAGATACCATACTCTTCAAGCTGTTTAGTCAGCTTATTGGCACCATGCTTCGTACGCGTAAAGACTAAAACCTGTTTCCAATCTTTCGTTTTAATAAGCTGAGAAAGTAATTCTCTCTTTCGACCTTTGTCTACAAAGTGTACCACTTGAGATATCTGATCAGCAGTCTTATTTTGACGTGCTACTTCTACAAGTACAGGATTGTTTAGAAGTCCTGATGCTAACGTTTTTATCTCTGGTGAAAATGTTGCAGAAAAGAGCAGTGTTTGTCTTTTTTGTGGCATAAGTTTCATAAGCTTTTTAATGTCATGGATGAATCCCATATCCAGCATACGATCCGCCTCATCAAGTATTAGACACTCTAATTTAGAAAAGTCTATACCCTTTTGTCCTGCTATATCGAGCAGTCTACCCGGTGTAGCGATGACAATGTCCACACCTTTACGTATGGTTGCCAGCTGAGGATTGATACCCACACCACCGAAGATAACCGTAGAACGGTAAGGCGTATATTTGCCATAATCTTCAATACTCTGAGCGACTTGTGCTGCAAGTTCTCGCGTAGGTGTCAGGACTAGTGCCCGTATTTGCTTTGCGTGCATATGCGGTTGTTTTTGAGAAAGCCTCTCAAGCAAAGGAAGCGTAAAACCTGCTGTTTTACCAGTACCCGTCTGAGCAGCAGCTAAAATATCTCTACCTTCTATGACAACAGGAATAGCTTTTTCTTGTATGGGTGTAGGAGTATCGTACCCTTGTGCTTTGATAGCTTTTAAAAGAGGTGCAGATAACCCCAAGTTTGTAAATGACATGTATTTTATACCTTATTGAACGAGCCTACCATCTATAGTATGAGGTCGGTCTTAGGCTGAGTTAGTTGTTTAATTTTCTGTAGTACCCCAAGGGTATTTTTCCCTGCAGTCAGGGTAAATAGAAGTCGTTGACCGATGTACGCTTAAATTGTGTGACATTATAGCGTAATTTTATAGTAATTATAATTTCACATTTAATGATACCCATTAATTGGATTTATCCATATACAATTATTATATTATTTGATACAATATAGTATTATCAAATCATCAGGAGATTACTATGGCAAATGATCATTTTGAAACACTTGAAAAAATTGTATATGACAATGACCTAGAGGCATTAAAACAGGAGATTGAAAACGGAACAGATGTCAACCTTCAAAACAAATACGGATGGACGCTACTGCATATTGCTATTAGACGTGATAGAAGAGATATGGTTGCTTATCTCTTGGAGCAAGGAGCTGACATTGATAAGGTTGATGGTGTAGGATGGACGCCACTAATGGAAGCAGTGATGGATGATAAGCCGGAAATTTGTGCCTTCCTCATAGAAAAAGGCGCTGATGTTACTATTGCCAATGCAAGAGGAGGAACAGCAGGGATGCTTGCTCAAAAATTTGGACGTGACTCAATGCTAAAATATTTCCGCTAGTATCATTTAATGTCACATTCACATAGCCATCATCACCATGAAATAAACAACTATAACCGTTCTTTTTCTATAGGTATTGCTCTCAATATCATCTTTGTTATCATTGAAGTGAGTTATGGAATACTTGCTGATTCCTTGGCGCTTATAGCAGATGCCGGACACAATCTAAGTGATGTCATGAGCCTTATGCTTGCATGGGGAGCAAACTATTTAGCAACAAAACACCCTACCCACAAAAGAACCTATGGCTTACGTAAAGTAACCATCATGGCGTCTTTGATTTCTGCGGTTTTACTTCTGGTAGCTTTGGGTGGTATCGCTTGGGAATCAGTAGAAAGACTTTCTTCCCCAAAACCTGTAGATGGGATTATCATTATTGTCGTTGCTGCCATTGGAGTGGTTATCAATACCGCAACAGCCTTACTCTTTGTAAAAGGTCAAAAACACGACCTAAACATCAGAGCGGCATACCTTCATATGGCAGCTGACGCGGCCATATCACTGGGTGTAGTTATTGCGGGTATTGCCATTATGCTGACGGGCTGGTTATGGCTTGATCCTCTCATCAGTCTTTTCATCGTAGTTGTCATCTTGTTAGGGACATGGCATTTACTTAGAGACTCTATAGATCTTTCCATCGATGCAGTGCCACAAGGTATAGATGTGAGTGAGATAAAAAGCTATCTAAGCGGTCTGTTAAATGTATCTGATATGCATGACTTACATGTCTGGGCACTAAGTACAACAGAAACAGCCTTAACAGTACATCTCGTAACTACACATGAATCAGTAGACAATGATTTCCTGAAAGAAGTACAAGAACACCTTCATCAGCACTTTAACATTGCTCATACAACCATTCAGATAGAAAATGAATCGGATGACTACCACTGTGTCTTAAATCGTGATGAGTGTAAATTTTAATTACAAATAGAACCTTGTTTTTCATTTATTTTTTGCTATAATCCTTCCCCTATACAAAGTCCTCATCGCTTAACTGGATAAAGCAGGGCCCTCCTAAGGCCTAGCTCGCGGTTCGAGTCCGTGTGGGGACACCATACCACGATGACCTCTTTACAGATAGTCTACGACATATTTATAGTTATTAATTTTATACACTCATCATAGTTTTTTACAACTTTTGTGCATCAAAACTTTAGTATATTTTTATCAATGCATTAATATAGTATCAAGATATATATCACAAATTAAAAATCATCCTAACAAATTTAAGTCAAGAGTAGAAAAAGAGAAATCTTAAATGAGAAGGTACGTAAATATGAGATATTGATTTTTGTTTTAAGGTTGGAGAAATCCCGTTTAAACTTAATGTGCCTTGTTTCAGGGATTTGGCGGTTTACATAACGACAGTTCTATCAAAAGACTATTTATTCAATTTAGCAATTGACCATGAAAATAGGTTAAAAATCTACTTGACTATTTTTTTTAGATTGAGTATAGAATATT
>JAPHUJ010000154.1 GCA_026193735.1 Sulfurovum sp. | reverse complement strand
ATAATGTCTTTAGGGTCTTTTAAATAACCATATCCAAAATACTTTTCATTTGCTCTGAAATCCAATAAAGCTTTTTCTGTTGCTACTGTATCTCCTTCTTTGTTGGCTTTTTTATATGCTTTCAAGGCAGCTATGGCTACTTTACCTTTTTCCATCTTTTGGCTAGCAGGTTCAATGTTATGATGATCCATGTCTCCATATACAAGCTCATTGATACCGGGTACAAAAGCATCTGCATCGTGAAAGCCTAAAATAGAGAGGGCTTGGGGGATTTCTATACTCCAAAAGAACTCGTCCTGATCATCACCGATCTCTTTATGGTGGTTCAGTTGCCCTATAGCTATAATGCTTGCACGCTTATGTCCATCGTAGAGTCCTTCCATAGCTGCGAGTTTAGAGGGTTGGTTCAGTGCCACCTGGTGTGCTGCTTCATCTCCTGTGAAGATGAGAAAAATAGAAGTGATGAGCCCAAAAGTTGCACCTACGATGATACTTTTTTTGGCTTTGATGACATCTTTGTTCTTGAGAAGATACCAAGCACTGATGCCTACTACAAATAAAGAGCCCATGACATAGCCGCTGCCTACTGTGTGTAGGAATTTGGAATAGGCATTTGGGTTGAAAAGTACATCAAAAAAGTTATGCATTTCAAAACGTGCCGTGTCAGGGTTGAACTGCATACCTACGGGATTTTGCATCCAGCCGTTGGCTACGAGTATCCACAGCGCTGAAAGGTTGGAACCTATTGCGACCAGCCAGGTGGAGAGCAGGTGCATCTTTTTACTGACCTTGTTCCAGCCAAAGAACATAATGGCAAAAAAGGTTGACTCCATAAAAAATGCCATGATACCTTCTATGGCAAGCGGTGCACCGAAAATATCTCCCACGATCCATGAGTAATTCGACCAGTTTGTACCAAATTCGAATTCCATGATAATACCTGTTGCCAGACCTATAGCAAAGTTGATCGCAAAAAGTGTCATCCAAAACTTGGTGATCTCTTTCCAAACCGGGTTACCTGTCTTAACATAAATCGTCTCCATTATCGCAATGATGAATGAGAGGCCCAAAGTGAGTGGGACAAATAGCCAATGATACAGTGCAGTCAGTGCAAACTGTGCACGAGACCAATCTACCAAATGTTCTTCCATTATTTTTCTCCTTCCTGTGTGAGGTTATTTAATATATATTCTGATCTTTGTGTGTCATTGGAAAAATTTTCTTTTAAAAAATTAGGGAAAAAGAATAGTTTTATAATGACAAAAAAGAGTATGAACTTAATACCGATAATCAACCACAGTCTTTTACCGACACGCATGTTCCTAAACCCCTCTATATAAAATAGAGTGATCTTCTTAATGAGAGTGATGATGTTCATGACCGTGGCTATCATGTGAATGTTTAGCCTCATGATGCTCAATAATTTTTGCCATGCCTGTATGATCTAATAAAGGCAGAGTATTTTCTTCAAACTTTTTCAATACATCAGCTAAAAGAATTCTATCAAATCCTGAATGATATACTTTCATCGTTCCAAGCTTTTTAATCACGGCATAAGGTCCTTCACCCATCTCTTGCATGATAATCGTGTCAACATTGATTTGGTTCAACCACTCAATAACTGCACGTCCATCCTCTACAGGATTATGTTCTATGTTTATTTTACCATCTTCCACGATGGCAAACCATTTCGCTTTTCCAAAAAGTGGTGCGATCGCTGAGTTTATTTTATTCATTTTTACGGGTATTGCTATTTTCATTTTTCATCCTTTTTAGGTATAAACTTTCCACAACCTATATTTTCAGTACCACCAAAGCTTTTTATTTCTCTAGCTGTACCATTTTCACAGATGACTGTTCTCTCACACTTCGGTGCATCTATACATACTATATTACTACAACCTATATCTTCTGCTACTGCCATTTTATTTCCTTTTATTGTGGGAGTAGAGGGGCATTTTTAGGATTATCTTCTGTTGCCAATGCAATCAGACCACCTTTAAGTACATGTACTTGTTTAAAGCCTATTCTCTTAAGTCCAATTGCTGCCAAAACTGCTCTGGTCCCAGAATGACAGATCACAACAATAGGCTCATTGTTAGGTAAACTATCAAGATTTTTCTTCTCAAAAAGATTTTCTATCGGAAAGTGTAAAGCATGTTTTTCACTTACTGCAATAATGCTTGCTTCAGCCTCTGTACGTACATCCAGTAAAGTAACGGATTTTTTTTCACGTAGCATCTTCAATACTTCCTCTGCTGGCATAAATAGTTTAGAATCAGCACAGGCCTTTTGTGTCATATGAGCGTAAAAAGTGTTGAGTTCTTCTGCTTTAGTGCTGTCATATGCTATCGTATTCACAGACAGCAGTGCCAGTGTTAATGTTGAATAAATAATTTTTTTCATCTTTTTCCTTTTATTTTTAGGGTTTAATCATTACGATGGCTTTACCGTGAAGTAACGCATCTGAAATTTTTTTACGGGCTTGTTGTATCACTCTTGAAAATGTAGTACGGGAAATGCCCATTCTGTCTGCACATTCTTGTTGATAGAGACCTTCATAGTCACTTAATCGTATAGCTTCCATTTCATCACAATCAAGTTCTGTTTTTTCAAGGTCTTTACCTCTGATACCACAAGGTTTAAAACAAACCGATCTATGATCTGCTTCAATATAACGACTTATCTTTTTTCTTCCAAATTGCTGCATAAATAACCTTTAGTTTTGAACATATGTCCAAAATGTAGTGTATTGTATCGTAGAAATACATTTGAGTCAATGGTAACTTATAATTATTATAATATTTATATATACTGTGAAAATGAAAATGTTGTGAAAATATGTTTTGAAAGGACTATATGACGAGATCTATGTGTCCTGCAGGTTTTATGTATAAGATACTTTCTTCAATGGTTACAATATCTCCATCAAGCTCTATGTGGTTGTATTGGCTTTGGAGATCTATGGTCATCTCTTCTACCTCTGCATAAAAACTACCAAACTTTTTGATAAAAGGCATAGGGGTAAAAATGAAAAATCTGCTTCTGCTTAGTAGCATAAAAGGTGTGAGGATGATGTGCAATGGTAAAAGAAAGAGTAGTGCAAGAATATACTTAAGTATTCCATGTTTAAGCAGACCAAAGCGTAAGGTTTCAGCAAGAAGGATGTGTTGTAGGTCTCCCATATTGCCTGCCGAGAAGAGAAACACTTCCTCGTTGAGTGTGTAGTACTGGTGTTTTTGGATTGCTGGTGTTTCCCCATTTTCCAAGGATTTAAGTACTTGTCCAATTTTAGGTACTTTGTGAAGTTTTGCAACAACATTAAAAGAACCCGTAGGGTTAAGAATAAATGTAGCTGAGTGTCGTATGTTATGTAAAGCTTTGATCACACGTCTGATGGTGCCATCTCCACCAGAGATAATGATATAGTCATATGCTTCTATATTCGGATGTATAGAGAGTGCTGATGCTTCTATGGAAGTGATATTAAGATCATTATGTTGTATCACTGAACCGATAGAGAGTATTCGCATTATTCACCTTAGTATTTCTTTGGTTATAATTATAACCATGAAACTTGAAAATGAAGATGCCCTTGATAACCTTATTATTTGTAAGCAGTGTTCTACCCTGCATGAAGAAGTACCTATAAAAGATGGTACAAAAGCATGCTGCACTGAATGTGGGTCTATACTTTATAGGTACGATAGTAAACTTATAGATCATGGTTTGGCATTGAGTATTACTGGATTTATCTTTTTTGT
>JAPHUJ010000233.1 GCA_026193735.1 Sulfurovum sp. | reverse complement strand
CATATGCTACATCATATAGATTTTCATTTTTCAGACAAGTAGGATCATAAATCAACATTATTTCACAGTCTGAATTCTCTAATAATTCTTTGATTTGGTCTACTCATTTAAGTATAGGGTAAATTTCGATAAAATAATAGATAATGTAAAATATTAAAGATATATAAAGGAAATAGAATGATTTTTATCGATGAGATCGTAGCAACAGAAGTAATGGACAGTAGAGGAAACCCTACGGTAAAAGCTACTGTAAGTTTAAGTGACGGAACAGTTGAGAGTGCTATCGTTCCTAGTGGTGCCAGTACAGGCAAACGTGAAGCACTTGAGCTTCGCGATGGCGGTGATAGATATATGGGGAAAGGCGTACTTCAAGCATGTGAAAATGTAAATGGTGTCATATGTGATGCACTTGTAGGCCTCAGTCCTTTTAATCAAGCAGAAATTGATCTTGTGATGAAAGAAGCAGATGGTACTGAAAACTATGGAAACCTTGGAGCAAATGCTGTGCTTGGTGTGTCTATGGCAGTAGCCCGCGCGGCGGCGAAAAGTATGGGTATGCCTCTTTACCGTTATCTTGGTGGGGCAAATGCTGTAGTGATGCCTGTGCCGATGCTTAACATCATTAATGGCGGAGAACATGCAAATAATTCTGTAGACTTTCAAGAGTACATGGTCATGCCTGTAGGATTTGACAGATTCTCTGAAGGACTTAGAGCATGTGCTGAAGTGTATCATAACCTTAAAAAGATCATTGATGGTATGGGTGAGAGTACAGCGGTTGGTGATGAAGGTGGCTTTGCACCAAATCTTAAAAGTAATGAAGAACCTATTCAGGTTATTATGCAGGCGATTGAAAAAGCAGGCTATAAACCGGGAGAACAGATCGCTATTGCTTTAGATGTTGCAGCAAGTGAACTCATTAATGATGAAGGGCTTTATGTGCTTAAGTCTGAAAATAGACAAATCACAAGTTCAGAGCTTACAGCATATTATGCTGACATGTGTGCGAAGTATCCTATTGTTTCCATCGAAGATGGATTGAGTGAAGATGACTGGGCAGGTTGGAAAGAGCTTACAGAAGTACTGGGAGATAAAGTACAACTTGTCGGCGACGATCTATTTGTAACCAATGTTGCTATTTTGGCAGAAGGGATCGAAAAAGGCATTGCAAATTCTATCTTGATCAAACCAAATCAGATAGGAACTGTTTCTGAAACGATGCAAACCGTACGTCTTGCACAAAGAAGTGGGTATACTTGTGTGATGTCTCACCGTTCAGGAGAGAGCGAAGATACGTTCATCGCAGACTTTGCTGTGGCATTGAATACCGGTGAGATAAAAACAGGTTCAACGGCAAGAAGTGACAGAATCGCTAAATACAACAGACTTCTTGAGATCGAAAGAGAACTCGGCCAGTTTGAATATTTAGGTGCGTCACTTTTTACAAAGTAAAAGGCTATAAATATGGTAGATGCAAGAGAAGAGGAGGGAATAGCCGGACTGTCACTAAAAGCTTTTTTAGTAACAGCTATAGGGATCCTGCTTTTTGGCATCTATATTGGCGTATTGGTATATGGAGAGAACTCACTGACTGTCTTGAATCAGTTAAAAGAGAAAAAACAAGGCTTGTCTCTTGAAGAGAAAATATTGAAAGTTGAAAATCAAAGACTTCAAAAAGAGTACTTTGAACTAAAACAGTTAGAACCTAAAGAAGTAATTAAATAATATGACCAAAATGTGACTAGTCACATGAGCTGACTGCGGAAGTCAGGTTTTTGAGCAAAGCCCAAAACCGTTATAAATAAAAACCTAAGGAGTAAAATATGAAAAAGTATCTATGGGCAGGAATAGCGGTATTATTTATGAGTGCGAATGCATCTGGTTTTAAAGACCTTGACAATAAAGCGAATGCATTCCTTTCAGACTTGAGAAAATCGGTTGGAGATCAAGACCTAGAGGATGAGGAAGAGATAAAAGAGGAAAGTATTGAGCCAACAGTGACTTCTACGGAACCTTCTTCAGATATAGATGGTCTTGATGATGATCTTGATGCTGAAGAACCGGCAGCAGCTTCTATGGTACCTCCTGCAAATATAGATGGTCTTGATGAT
>JAPHUJ010000333.1 GCA_026193735.1 Sulfurovum sp. | reverse complement strand
GTGGATGTTTCTATAGATCAGGGAGGTTGCTTTGAGAGCTCCCATGCTACAACACATACTGAACCTACTTTTATAGAAGAGGGGATAGTTCATTATTGTGTTGCCAATATGCCAGGTGCTTATCCACGTACTTCTACCTATGCTTTGACCAATGCGACGCTGCCTTATATCAGACAGCTTGCACGTTATGGTTCAAAAGGGGTTTTGGAAATCAACCCTTTGATGAAAACGGCGCTTAATACCTATGATGGGGTATTGTATAATAGGGCAGTTGGAGAAGCACACGGATTAGAGAGTAAAGAATGGATTGTTGGATAAGATGAATGCTGATGTTCATTTTTGAACTTAATTACCTATTGTAAGGAAAACAATGAAAACAAAATTGCTTTTAAGCTTACTACTGTTATCAACATACGGTATGGCGGGGACTATTAAAATTGCTGTAGCTGCAAATGTCTCTTATGCCATGGATGAGCTAAAAAAAGAATTTAATATACTTTATCCAGAGACTGAAGTACAAGTCACTTTAGGCAGTTCCGGTAAACTGACAGCTCAAATAAAAAATGGTGCTCCTTATCAACTTTTTATGTCAGCAAATATGAAATACCCCAATACACTTTATACGGAAAGTATGACCATTACAAGACCGCGGATCTATGCACAAGGAAGTCTTGCGTATCTAAGTAATAAAAAACAAGATTTTACGACAGGTATGGAATTATTAAAAAGCAATAAAATAGCAAAGATAGCCATAGCTAACCCTAAAACTGCTCCTTATGGAAAAGCAGCTGTAGAAGCGATGAAAAATGCCGGAGTGTATGATGATGTAAAAAGTAAATATGTATTTGCCGAGACAGTCTCACAAACAGTAACGTATACAGTCACTGCAACAGATATAGGGTTTATTGCTAAGTCTTCATTGTATAGTCCTCAAATGTCACACTTTAAAGAAGGTATACACTGGGCTGATGTAGACAGTAAACTTTATACGCCTATAGATCAAGGGATCGTTATACTCAAGGAAGGTGGAAAAAGTAACGAGGTAAGAGCTTTTTATGATTTTATCTTAAGTCAAAAAGCACAAAAGATATTTACTGATTTTGGATACCTTATACCATGAGCCATATAAAAGCTATTATTACACAAATAGATACTGTTGATAACCTCAATATTGTCAAGTTTGACTTTTATGGTTATAGTTTAAAGATGATGAGTCTTGGTTTGACTGATGATATAACAGTGGGTAAAGAAGTCATTCTGGGTATAAAACCAACTCATATAGCTATAGGGAAAGGTTTTTCAGGTCTTGTAAGTTACAGTAATCAAATTAAAGCCAAAATAATCTCTTGTGAAAAGGGTAAACTTTTAAGCAGTCTAAAGCTGTCAGTAGAAGATGTGGTTTTAGAATCTATTATCACCCTTGAATCCACTATCGCAATGGATTTGAAAGTAGATGATGATGTAACGATGATGATAAAAGCCAGCGAACTTTCAATCCTGAAGGTATTGTGATGTCAGAAACACTGCAAAACTTGGAATTCACCCCTTTTATACTCTCATTCAAACTGGCAGGAATAACCACAGTGATCTTATTTATGATGGCTGTGCCATTGTCATGGTATCTCTCTCAAACAAAATCAAAAGCCAAACCTTTTTTAGAAGCATTTACCGCCTTACCCATTGTCTTACCTCCTTCTGTTTTAGGGTTTTATATCTTGGTTTCTTTGTCTCAGAACTCACCTATTGGGGCTTTTTTTGATGAGTATTTTGGTGTTAAACTGGTATTTAACTTTACAGGACTTGTGGTTGCGAGCTGTTTTTATTCCTTACCTTTTATGGTACAGCCTCTTCAAGGCGGGTTTGAATCACTTAATAAAAACATGCTTGAAGCGTCCTATATCGCAGGAAAAGGAAAACTTCAAACAGTTTTTGAAGTAGCACTTCCCAACATCAAACCGGCTGTGCTTACGGCTATTATCATCACTTTTGCACATACTGTGGGTGAGTTTGGTGTGGTACTGATGGTTGGTGGCAGCATCCCTGGTGAGACAAAAGTGGCTTCTGTAGCTATCTATGAGATGGTTGAGATCATGGATTACACAACAGCACACATATACAGTGGAATTATGGTTATTATCAGCTTTTTGGTGCTTCTTTCGGTTTATATATTCAATGATAAGCAAAATAAAAAGATTGGTGGATTTCACGTATGATACACATTGATATACATAAAAAACTGCACGGTAGCAATGGCAATATGAATTTAGATGTAAATCTCACTATCAATGAGGGTGACTTTTTGGCGCTTGCAGGACAGAGCGGGTCTGGTAAAACAACTCTTTTAAGGATACTTGCAGGGCTTGAGATTTCAAATGGCACCCTCAAGATAGGAGATGAGATTTGGCAAGACGAAAAATTTTCATTAGCTCCCCAAAAAAGAGGCATAGGTTTTGTCTTTCAGGATTATGCACTGTTTCCTAATATGACAGTTGAAGAAAATCTACACTTTGTCAATAAAGACAAAGCGTTGGCAAAACATCTTTTAGAGCTGACAGAACTTAGCTCTTTGAAGAATAGGGTGCCAACTACGTTAAGCGGTGGACAGAAACAACGGGTTTCTCTCTGTCGTGCTTTGATGAATCGACCAAAGATCCTTCTTATGGATGAGCCTCTCTCTGCTCTTGATCCGACTATGAGAACGAAACTACAAAACGAAATTTCAACATTGCATAAAGAGTTCGGTACTACGACCATTATGGTCAGCCATGACCCCAGTGAGATCTACCGTCTTGCCAGTCGGGTAGTCGTACTCAATCAAGGCAAGATCATCAGTGACGGTACACCCAAAGAAGTATTGCTTAAAACAAGCGGTTCACAAAAGTTCTCTTTTGATGGGGAACTTTTAGACATTGTTAAAGTGGATGTTATCTATGTAGCGATAGTTGCGATCGGACAGCAACTTGTGGAAGTGGTAGTAGATGATACACAAGCCAAAAGTCTCATTATAGGGGATAGTGTTACGATTTCCACCAAAGCCTTTGCACCAATAATTTTACCTCATGAAAAATAGAATGTTAAAAATGTAACACTAGACATTCATCCTTTTTCAGCCAATAATTTATCAGTGATGATGCCTTGAACAAGTGCGGCTAAAAGAATGTAAAGTGTAAGAATGCTTGTAAATGCCAGACCAAAATAGCTGATCATCATAGGTAACCATGGGAGTTTGATGGCTCTGGCATAGAAAAAAGCAACGATGAGACCGTCACGTGCACCATGAGAACGTAACTCACTTAGCATCGGATACCATACATATCCTGGACCATGACTCAAAACACCACTAACTAATGCAATGAACCAACCCTTTACACCAGAATTATGACCTAAATGTTTTGAAATTTTTTTTTGATTTATGAGAGAATTGAGAAGTGCCATTAAAAAAATTACAACAAGCAAAATAGGTGTGATGACTTTGAGTACTTGAAAACTGTTAAGGAGTGCATTATACGTTGCAGTAAGATTAAGTATAGCAGAGAAAATATATATGCCTATGACGATAATAAGCATGATCAAACCTGTACGTTGCTGTGTTTTTTTACCTTTGTTTTTGTTCTTGTTAATCAAGATAGTATCTCTAAAGTAATTACTGTAGCCCATGAGACGAGTATGGCAAATAGAAAGCTGAGCAAATTTCTTACAATGGTAAAACGTATGCCGAAAAGTGAATACTCTAAAGGAAGTTGAATGAGTCCAAGACTTACAAAAGAGAGTATAAAAGACGTCACTGCATAAAGAGATATGCCTTCTTCGAGGAGTTCTCCTCCGATAATGTAGCTTAAAAAAGGTTGTCCCACTGAAATACCACCAGTGATGGTTCCTACAAAAGTGTCATAAAGTGTAGAACCCTTAAAAAGAGAATGTAACATTTCGGGAGTAATAAAGGTTTGAAAAAGTCCTACCATCCCAATGACTGCAAGTAACATAGGAGCTATGGTATAGAGCATTTGTATGGCAGACACCAATGCTTTAAAGAAAGTGGGTTGTTCCTGTTTCATACTTGACATTCTAGCATATCATTCAGTAATGGCATTTTATCTCTTACTATCCAGTAATTGTCTACGGACTATATTGTATCTGTCACGATCATATTGATTTTATCGTTGACCCTATCTAGCATTTTAGAGTATGTCAATCCACTTAACTTTTCTTTTTGATATGCACTGTTCAGCCTTAATGCTATTTTATCAATATCATCTATCAATAATAATGAAAATTCGGTCTGTTCATTTAATCGTATACTCAGATCTAACTTTTCTACCAAGCGTCCTAAACGGATAAAATCATAACTACTCTGGTACTGTAAAAACTGATGCATTGCACCCCAGATACGTAAAATGATATTCAGTACAATATCTATGAAGTTATAATCAATTTGGTTAAGACTATTTTCATTTTCTTTAAAAAGCTGATATAGTTCAATAATGGCTGTAAATGCGTCTTGTGGTAAATAATTTCTAGCCATAATAGCATTTTCTCTGGCATTTTTAACAATGTCATAGAGATTGCATTCATGATCACCAAAAATGGACTCTTCCAAATAGTCTGAAACATTTTGATACTTAAGTTCCACACCCAACTTAGC
>JAPHUJ010000271.1 GCA_026193735.1 Sulfurovum sp. | reverse complement strand
TTTGTCTTTGCACCTCTTATGGCTAAGATGTTGGCAGCGTGTATTATTGAGGGTAAAGAAGTAGATGTTCGAGTGCATCCGGATAGACTTTTTTTAAAGTGGTGTCGTAAGAATTCGAGTCTCTCCATACCCACCACTTAATCCCCTAAAACACGTCAATTCACGGCCTTGAAATTTTTAACTCTGCCAAAATACTCATAAAATCGACATTATTCCAACTCTTCAAAAAAAACGGATCTATTCTTCCCTGAAATTTTAGCCTGATACATTGCCTGATCAGCTTCTCTTATAAGTTGTTTAGAAGTCATTTCTTTAGCTTGTGGATAGAAAGTGACACCAATACTTGCAGATACTTTTACTTCAAATCCGTCAATCTTTAGAGGTTCTTCTATTGTTTCTAAAAATCTTTTTATAAAAGAATTAACCATCTTTTTATCGTTCAAATCTAGTAAAACAGCTATAAATTCATCACCACCAAAACGAGCGACAGTATCACCCTTTCTTAGAAGATGAGTCATTTTCAAGGACAACACTTTAAGCAAAGAATCGCCTACTGTATGACCATATGTATCGTTTACCTCTTTGAAGCCATCTAAATCAATATATGCAATAGCAATCAGTTCTTCCCTTCGCATGGTTTGAGCCATAGCTTGTTCTATTCTCTCAGTTAATGCAACACGATTTGGCAGATTTGTTAGTGCATCATAATGAGCCATATGATCAAGTTTTTCCTGCTGCTCTTTTTGCTTAGTAATATCATGCGCAACAACAAGTATTTGACGTTCACCCTTAGAGCTTTTATATGGAATTTTTATAGATTTATAATGTCTTTTTTCTCCTGTTTTCGCATCAAACGAATCTTCATAAACTATTTGCATTTTTTCTTCAAGCATAATCTCTTGAATGTTACGTTTAAAAAACTCTGCCTGCTCTTGATCAGAAATATAGTCTCCATCATCTTTTCCAATCATATCATCAGCGGTCGATCCATAAAGAGTTGCACATGCATTATTAACTAGGATAAATTTTCCATCCCAGTTCTTTACAATAACCGGATCTGGATTTTCATCAATGACACTTCTTAGGAGTTCACTTTTTTGATGGAGGTCTGAAAGTAGCTCTTCCTTCTCCTCTTGTAAACGTCTAAGATAATGTAGCGTAGAAGCTATTATTGTTAATAATATAAATGCAACAATAGCAGCGGTGTTAAAAATTATAATCAATATTTCTTCTACAAAGAAATCACCCAGTAGCCAATAACTCTGTAATATAGCTAGGGATTCCGCACTAATAATAGCTAGGACAGTGAAAAGAAATACAAAATGCCAAAGCTCAAGTTTTGATAAAAGTTGTATAATTTTTTCCATAATTGCATATCTTTCATTATAAAATTCAATATAGATTGATTCTCAAAAGCGAGAAGATTTCGAAGTGTTAATTTAACTATTTTAGCACGAAATCTACAAATATAGAAACTTTTTCAAACGGTATAAACTTAATTAAAACATTTAGAGTTTTTGTATTTTCTCTAAAGTATTTTTACACTTTGGCCAATTTTCAAGTCCGAAATTCCCATCTATCTTTATAACCAAAGTATATAACAATTAATTATTACTGTCAAATGAAAAACGAATAAAAAAATAAATGGAATACATATCTAAATACTCAAAAGAATTACTTGGTAGACTCTGCCAAAAATGTATGTTCATTGTTTACCAAAAGCTAACTATTTAAATTATAATTGTCCATATATAGGGCTTTCATGGATTTATAATGTAAGTTTGAATCTACCACTGCAATGAAATATTTACTCTTATTAAGCTCTATAGTTTAAATGTAGTATAATATTAAAAGAGAGTAGATGACTAATATCAAATTTGGAGTAAGTATGGAACTTTTAATTGTTATACCATTGTGTATTATCGCTTTGATAATTGTAGTGGGTGGATATGTATATATGTTTCTTCACGTTATGAGATGTGATCCAAGAGAGTTAGAGTTCAGAGAAAATCTAGATCAAGATAATAGACTCGTACCTCATACTTACAAATAAATAATTAATTCCAAATATTATTATTTCCTGTATAGATGAGTGGTTTTGGGTGTGGATCCCTAGGTACTCCGTCGGAAATGACCTTTGGATACAAGTCAGAGGATGACAAAAAATTTATTCTGGTAAATTCCATTCTTCCCACTCAGGTTCCTGTGAAACATGAGGAAACCCATCTAACAACTCTTGAGGTTGGAACTTTGGTTTGTATGCAAAAGCCTTACACCCATCTACCCAGTACCCTAAGTAAATCCAGGGCAGTTCAAGGATATTGGCTAATTGTATCTGATAGAGCAGTGAATAGGTGCCAAGTGACAGACTGGCATAATCGGGGTCATAGTAAAAGTATATGGAACTGATACCGTCATCTAGTACATCGATGAGGTCTACACCGATGAGTTTGTCATCTCTAATATAGAGTACTTCTTTTCCAAAATTATGCGCACCATCTACAAAATTTTCATGGTATTCACGTTGTGAAATGTTTCGATGTTGCCACTGGTCTTTTTCATGTTTAAAACTGTGGTATTTATTGTAAAGATTGATATGTGCTTGTGTAAGTGTAGGTTTTTGCACGATGATTTGAGTATCAGCATTTCGTTTGATTGATTTTTTTTGTGATTTGGTGTAGTGATAGTCTTTCGCAGATATACGGATACTTTTGCACTCATTACAGCCATTGCAAATAGGATGAAAGAAATACTTCCCAAAGCGTCTCCATCCTCTTGCAATGACAGCAGTAGCGAAGTGTTTACTCGCTTTTGCTACATACTTGTAATTCATGCGTACCTTGTTACCGGGTATATAGGCACAGTCATAATCCAGCATAGAAAAATCTGTTGATGGCGGGTTCAATAAATCTCGTTCTTCGTTCATAATCGCGATTATACTGAAATTATTGTAAAATTCATCAAAAATGGAGGTGACTATGTTTCTTTATCAGCCGACATCAGGTTACTGCTACAATAGTGACTCTATTTTTTTATATGACTTCATCTCTGCGTTTAAACCCAAAGGTTCACTGCTTGATGTAGGTTGTGGGGTAGGTATAATCTCACTTTTGTTAAGCCGTGATTTTAATATAGAGACAAGTATCATAGACAAACAGGAAAAGATGCTTAACTATGCAAAACATAATTTTTCGCTTAATAACTTAGAAGTTAAAAGTTATCTTGGAGATTTTACACAATTTGAGAGTGGAGAGAAATTTGACTATATCATCTCTAATCCTCCTTTTTATGACTCACGTGTCACCCAAAGTGAAAATACACATCTTAACATCGCGAGGTATGCACATCATCTGCCTATAGAAGATTTTATAGCTAAGGTCAAAAAACTGTTAAAACCCAAAGGATACTTTATTTTCTGTTATGATGCAAAGCAGGTGGACCTGTTATTGTATCATTTAACTTCGTATGGTATAAAGGTCGAAACGATGCAGTTTGTCCACTCCAAAATAGACAGGGATTCTAAACTTGTGATGATCGCTGCACGAATGGGCTCAAAGTCTATGACGCAGGTATTGCCTCCATTTGTTGTGTTTGATGATGAGGGTGTCTATAGAAAACAAGCGCAAGTAGCTTTTGATCGAGCAAATACAAATAGTATAAAAGGTGATTTTTAACCATGGAATTAATGGAACAGGAAGGATACGATTATAAGTTTACTCCCTCTGCATGTGAAGCTTGTGGTGGACACTGTTGTACAGGAGAGACCGGTTATATATGGGCGAAATATACAGAGATAGAAAAAATGGCAGGGTTTATTAACCTTAGTGTTGAAGATTTTGCTACAATGTATTTAAGAAAAGTAAATCATCGTTATTCACTTGTCGAGAAACAACTTGCACCAGATAATTTTGCTTGTATTTTTTTCGATGAATCTAATAAGCGATGTTCAATTTATCCTGTACGACCATTACAATGTCGTACATTTCCTTTTTGGGAACAATTTAAAAACGATGAAGAAGAGGTACGCAAAGAATGTCCTGGAATCGTATAGCTTTAACTCTACTTATAGCATTTAGTTTTGCTACAGTGACTGGTTATGCCAAAGAAATTATGAAGATCAGTGAAGATGAACTTATCATACGGGGACTTTTATATGATGAATATAAAGCCTATGAAAACAGCTATCAAGTCTATAAAAAACTTTATAATAATACGGGAGCAGAAATCTATTTATTTAAGGAAGCAAGTTCCGCTTTGATGAGTCGAAATCACATAGCAGAAAGTATATCACGCTTGAAAATATGGGATAAGAAAAATCCAAATAGACTTGAGGTAAGACGTCTTCTTATCCCTCTTTATTTAACTATACGACAAGTGAAAAATGCGACAAAAGAAGCAGAATACTTGCTAGAACAATCAAAAGAACCTATGGATTTGGATTTGGCTTCAAATTCATTTCTCTATGCCGGAAAATTTAAAAGGGCATTGGAACTTTTAACCAGGGTATATGAAACTGTACCTAGAGAAGAAGTATTGCTTAGAATGACTGATATTATGGATGAGTTTACAGGTGAACGTAAAAAAGCCATACAGTTACTTGAAGCACATCGTCGTATGAATATCGTGAGTAACGATGTCTATTTTAAACTACTGATACTTTACCAAAAAGAAAAAAATATTGATGGTGTTCTAGAAACGTATAAAGCACTTTATATGCAAGATGATGATGAGCAGTATCTTACTAAGATCATAGATGCTTATGTCTATAAAAGAGATATTGATGGTGCTATTGCTTTTTTAGAAACAAATCAAGACAGAGATGATATTTTGTATGAACTGTATAAGACAAAAGGATATTTTTCTAAAGCATTGCTCCTTGTAGATAAACTCTATAATGAAGATAAAAATTCAAAGTGGATAGCAGAGAAGGGTGTACTTCTTTTTGAAAATTCAGAAGATAAAAATGATAAAAAAATGATAGAGGATGTCATCTCTCATTTCGAAAAAGCGATTGAACTGGGAAATGATGACAGTATTTATCTGAACTATTATGGTTATACACTTATTGATAAAGAAGTCAATGTCAAAAAGGGTATCAATGTGATAGAAAATGCATTGATACAACAACCGGATAATATGTATTACTTAGACTCTTTAGCATGGGGATATTATAAAGAACGCAATTGTACTAAAGCCTATAAGCTTATGAAAAGAGTGGTTGATGAAGAAGGGTTGGAAGAAGAAGAAATCATAGAACACTGGAATGCTATAAAACAGTGTAAATAGTTTCGAACTTCTTTTAGCTATAATACACGAAATTTATAGAAATATGGGAAATAATATATGGCTCAAATATTAGATGAAATTATTAAAAAAACAAGATCAGATCTGGAAAAAAGAAAAGTAGATTATCCGCTAGAGTGGTTGGGACGTTCGCTTGCTTTTAACCCTTTTGTTCCCAAAGATGTACAAAGTGCTTTACGTTCTACTAAGGAAAACCCTTATCGTATCATTGCAGAGGTGAAAAAAGCGAGCCCTAGTAAAGGGATAATACGTGAAAACTTTGATCCTGTTGAGATAGCGCAAGCCTATGAGAAAGGTGGGGCAGATTCCCTCTCCATACTCACTGAACCACACTTTTTTAAAGGTGATAAAGAGTATCTTGGTATGATTCGTCGCTATGTAAACATACCACTGCTTAGAAAAGATTTCATAGTTGACAAATATCAGGTACTTGAAGCACTGGCATTTGGTGCAGATTATATCTTGCTCATTGCTATGGCATTGAGTCGTAAAGAGCTTAAAGAATTACATGACTATGCACGACATTTAGGATTAGATGTACTGGTAGAAGTGCATAATAAAACCGATTTAGTGAAAGCTATTTTTGCTGGGGCAGATATCATCGGA
>JAPHUJ010000134.1 GCA_026193735.1 Sulfurovum sp. | reverse complement strand
GCAAGCACTTGTAGCTGCGAATTTGATGTGTGGATATGATGAGGGTATGGGTATCCCAACTATTCCCTATATGCCGTAATATCAAGTTATAGTAAATAATATGATAACTATAAAAGAGCAAGCACTTTTTATTGCTGACTCACATTATCCTCATCATGGAGATGCTTTTTTAGACTTACTAAAAAAACTTGAGAGTGGAGAGGTACAAACCTCCCAACTCTTTTTGATGGGTGATAACTTTGACTTACTCTTCGGATACAACGACTACATAAAAATATTTTCACAAGAAGCCATCACACTACTACAAAGACTTTCAAAAAAATTAGAGATACACTACTTTGAGGGGAACCATGATTTTTGTCTGAAAGAGTTGTTTACTGATATACAAGTATATACTAGAGAAGAACAACCCATAACATTTCAACTGGATGAAAAAAAAGTGGCCATTTCTCATGGAGACAAATATGTTACAGGTTTTGGTTATGACTTTTACTGTAAGATTTTACGAAACAAAATAACACTTACGCTACTCAAACCTTTTGAAAAGGCTATCATCAACCATCGTATGAAGAAATTGTCAAAAAAACATATATGTTTTACTTTTCACGGCTTTGAGAAAAGAGTGGAAGAAATATTGGAAAACTATACTGAAGCAGACCTCGTGATCGAAGGCCATTTTCATCAGTGTAAGACAGTAGGTAAATACATTTCTTTACCCTCATTGGCATGCCAAGGTATGGTAGGTGTCATAGAAGCGGGAGAAATGCGATTTAAGACACTTTAATGGTTTATATTACGCTTTTTACGGTGGCCTTTCTCTCTGCAACACTGCTCCCATTGGGAAGTGAAGGATTGCTGCTTTATGATCTCTCTCAAAATCATTCACAGATACTGCTGTGGATCTTTGCTACGCTGGGTAATACCTTAGGTTCTATGGTGAATTATTGGTTGGGGTTAAAAGGTGAGATCTATCTTGAAGAAAAAGGCTATCTGTCAATCAAAAAGATGGCAAGAGCTAGAAGTTTTTTTGATAGGTATGGAGGATGGACACTACTTTTGTCATGGGTGCCTATCATCGGCGACCCATTGACGTTTATAGCCGGAGTGTTACGTTACAACTTTAAGCGGTTCGCACTCATTGTAGCAGTAGCAAAAGGCACACGTTACGCTATAGTCATCTTTTTAGCAAGCAGTTTGTCCGTATAGAAAGAACCAAACGGAATAAGTGACAATACAGAGTAAAGCGCAGTCTCTTTCAATGTAAAACCTGCTTCCTTCTTTGCTTCAATGATCTGGTAGATAAATGCAAATACAAGCAGACCGTGCAGCATACCTACTACTTTAGTTGCCATAGGGTAGCCAAAGCTATATTTCATCGGCATAGCGATGAACAGTAAAATAAGGAATGAAATTCCTTCTATTTTATTGATAAAACGGAATTTTTGTAATTCAGACATATTTTCTCCTAGTTTAATTTTTGTGAGTATAGCAGAAGATGTTTAATAATCTATATTTTTTAAGTTATAATATTTTTAATCTATTGTAATTCAAAGGAGAATATGTGCAAAATGATAATTTAACAAATCAAAATATACCAGAGTATGATTTTGACATCATTGAGATGATAAAAGAGGGTTTTAATCATATAGACGGAGTCAAAGGAATATTTCTAGCTGCATTTGTTGTGTATATTGTCGTTGCTATTGTTATGCAAATAATATTGGGAATCTTCTTTCCTTCTCCTCCGCCGCCTGCACAGCCAAACCTTTTGAACCAGCAAATCGTTACCATTTTAAGTTACCCGGTTCTTATGCCGCTGATCGTGGGTGTCATCATGCTTGCCATAAACTACTCACGTGGTGAGCGCATAGAGTTAAAATCTATCTTTAACTATTACCATCTTATGGGTAAGTTGGCATTGGCAGGTATCATGATCTATATCATGACGATCATAGGTTTTGTGCTTCTTGTCCTTCCTGGTATCTATTTGAGTATTGCATATGTATTTACTTTGCCTCTCATAGCGGATAAAGGGATGGATGTCTGGGAAGCGATGGAACTTTCAAGAAAAGCAGTAACGAAGCACTGGTTCAAGGTATTTGGTTTATTCTTTCTGTTAAGTATCATGATAGGACTAGGCGCCCTTGTTTTTGGTATCGGACTCATCTGGGCTGTACCACTACTCTTTGTTACACTTTATGGCTTACTTTATCCGTTGATCTTTGATGGGGTAGAAGTTTAATGATAGATAAGAGTGAAGAGATAGTATATATCTCTAATATCTCTGTCTGTTTAAGCACGAGGATGACGAAAATATATTAGCCTATTAACTCTGAACACAGATCAAACCTATTATGCGTCATCAAATGGACCTTACCATGCAAATCCATCATATCATCAAAGATACGTTTAGACAGGGCGAAGCCTACTTCTTGTTCTTTGTCTTCTCCGTCCATAGCAGCGAGGTTCATCTCGTCTATAATATCTTTTGGTACAGAGATTCCTGGAACTTTATCGTCTATAAAGTTGGCTGTTTTGGCTCTTACTATAGGGAACTGACCTAAGACGAGGTGCGCTTCTTTGGCCGTGTCTCTTATGCTTATCTCTTTGGCTTCTTCAAAAAGTGCCAAGAGTTCCTTTGCATTTTCCAGATCATATACTGGTTGTGTGATGATAGCCCTTGCTCCGTAGTTTAGCTTTTTAACCATACGCTTTTGTAAGCTTTTCATATCTTTGGCTGTAGCATTTGACACGGCAAAAGGGTAGATAGGTTTAGGTGCTGGCTTGAGTTCTTTGTTAGAATAGTCTACACCTTTGTTTAAGTGGTGAATGATGCTTAAAAGCAAGGTAGAATCACGTTCTAATACACCCTTGACATCCGGCTGATCTGAAAACTTGGCAGGATCACCGGTAAGAGCCAAAATACATCTTAAGTCAAAGTCATTTGCCCCAAGTAGGGTAGACTGTAATGAGAGCTTGTTTTTGTCTCTCATACTCATGGTTGCAATGACAGGTTTACCAAATGTTTGCTGTACTTTGATGGCAGAGAGAACACCTGACATCTTGAGTTTTGCCAAAGGATTGTCTGTACATGAAAAACCTGTAACTTTTTCGTGTAAATTGTGTTTTTTTATGTCAGCAATGATGCCATCTATCGATGCTCCATGAGGAGGATTTATCTCTACAGTGATGAATTTCTTATCGTTACAAAGGATGTCGCAAAATTTTTCATACATGATATTACTCTTAATATTTTTATTTTATTGTTATAATTCTATCAAAATTATGTATAGAGACGCATTTTATGATGCTTCCCGGCATAACATAAGTTAAATATACATGACATAGAGCAACCAGTTGCAAGGGTACTTCGTCGAGGAGTCCTTTGTTAAACTTTGTTCAAAAAAGGAACCTATAAATGAAACTAGCCGTATTTGATTTTGATTCAACTTTGATGGATGGTGAAACCATTGACTTTTTGGCTGCACCACTTGGTCTGGAAAAAGCGGTTGCAGAGATCACTGAGAGAGCAATGGCAGGGGAATTGGACTTTTTTAAGTCACTTGTCGCAAGAGCAGCACTCATCGAGGGATTGGAAGAAGAAAAAGTAAATGCCATTTGTGCAGATCTTCCTATGATGCCAGGTGCCTTTGAAACAGTCAAAGGACTTAAAGAACGTGGTTATACCGTCATCTGTTTTTCCGGTGGATTTAGAAATGCAACTGCACCTGCCGCTAAGGCACTAGGCTTAGATGCGGACTTCTCAAACTTTTTACATAGCGAAGGTGGCAAACTCACCGGACAGGTCGGTGGAGAGATGATGTACTCTGACGCTAAAGGTGACATGATCATACGTATACAAAAACTTTTAGGAGTCAACAGAGAGGATACACTTGTGGTAGGTGACGGGGCCAATGATCTGAGTATGTTTACTCATGCCGATACACGTGTGGCATTTTGTGCAAAACCTATACTGAAAGAGGCAGCAACACACTGTGTTGATACGAAAGACCTCAGAGAAATATTGAGCATAGTAGACTCTCTTTGATGCAAAAAAACAGTTGCAGTATAAAAGGTATTGTAGCGCAACTGTTGAATTACAAAAGTGCTGTCATATTAGGAAATATGATCGCACTGATTGCTACATTGCTTATTGTCATAATACCTCTTTTTATTCCAGTACTTGTCGATGAACTTTTATTAGGGCAGGATCATGGTTTCATCACATGGATATCAAAATATATTTTTACATCTGATACTAAAGGGTATGTACTCTTTGTATTGGCTATTATAGTCTTTCTTCGCGTAGCAAGTACGTTTCTAAGCATCATTCAAAGTAAGATATTCACTGTAATATCAAAAAATATCACCTATAGAATGAGACAGTCTTTACTTAAACATCTCAAACATGTTTCACTTAAAGAATATGAGATGATGCGTGTAGGAGCAGTCACTTCCAAATTGGTCACTGATGTGGAAACAATAGATGGATTTGTAAGCAGCACTATCTCTAAACTTATTATCGCATCTTTTGTGCTGCTTTTTTCAGCTGTAGTACTGTTTTGGATACATTGGCAGCTTGCTATTTTCATTTTGGTGACCAACCCCATTGTTGTCTTCTTTACAGCTAAACTTGCGCGTAACATCGGGAAATTGAAAAAAGATGAAAACAAAGCAGTTGAAGTTTTTCAGTCTGCATTAAATGAGACCTTAGAGCTTTTTCATCAGATTCGCGCTGCGAATAAAGAAGAGTACTTCTTTGAAAAGAGTGAAGTTAAAGCCAAGGAATTAAAAGAACATGCTATCGCATACGGGTATAAAAGCGAAGCTGCGATGAAATATTCTTACTTAGTATTTCTCAGTGGATATGAAGTTTTTAGAGCAGTGAGTATTTTAGCTGTGGCCTATTCTGATCTCTCTGTAGGGTTGATGCTTGCTATTTTTTCTTACCTGTGGGTGATGGTGACACCTACGCAAGACATCATAAACTTTCAGTATGCGCTGGCCACAGCAAAAGCAGCCTGCAACCGCATTAACAGTATCTATGCAATGGAACAGGAACCACAAATGCAAGAGCAGAGCAATCCTTTTGACTCACAACATGCGGTTGACATAGAAGTAAAAAATCTTTCTTTCGCTTATCAGAAGGGTAAGAATATATTATCTAATATTAATATGCATATAGAAAAAGGTGCGAAGGTGGCTATTGTCGGTGCCAGTGGTTCAGGAAAGACAACATTAGCGAATATACTGGTAGGTTTCTATCCCTTGGATGAAGGTGAAATTTTGTATGGTATGGTCTCTAACAAGGCACTTAAACTTTCAACCATCAGAGAAAATATTCATAT